>CAZGQB010000123.1:0-6228 GCA_964527055.1 uncultured Sulfuritalea sp. | reverse complement strand
CGCGCAGGGTTTCCTTCATCTTGTCCGGGTGTTCCCAGTTGTTGTTGGGGCCGGCGTCTTCGGGATCGGTAGTGCAGACGTAGGTGCGATCTTCGACGCGGGCGACGTCGGACGGATCGGACTGGACCAGGTAGGAGTTCTTGCGCCTGGCCGGGTTGAGCCGGATCATGCTGCCGGACTGGATCATCTGCTCGCAAAGGCGGTCGGTCTCCTCCTGCGATCCGTCGCACCAGACGACGGCATCCGGCTGGGTGAGTGCCGCAACTTCGGCCACCCAGGCGGCGAGCCGTGCGTGCTTGACATGGGCCGGGGCATTGATTGGTTTGGATTGGGTCATGACGCGTTATCTCCACTCTGATTTGCAAATTCCTGCGGGATGGTCGGCCGATCGGTCGAGATCGGCGGCTGTCCTGTAGTCGGCGATGCCGGGATGGGTAGCCCGGGCGTGGCCTTGGGTAGAAAAATAATTATCCCACAATCGACCACCCCACGTCGCGCCGGCCGCTGCCGTCGACAGGCCGTAGCGAACGAAATTCGCGCCGATGTGTGATGCGTCCGCGGCAGTTTTCCGGGCGCGGCGGGAATCGCCAGGCCACACCGGCGAAGGGCGAAAAGTCGGTAGCGGCGACACGGCGCTAAAATCGCGACCTCACCCAAAAAAACATACTGGAGCAAGCATGGACGAACGTCTCCGCGCCGCGGCGCTGGAATATCACCTTTATCCCCAGCCCGGCAAGATCGCCGTCACGCCGACCAAGGCGCTGACCAACCAGGGAGACCTGTCGCTCGCCTATTCCCCCGGCGTCGCGGCGGCCTGCGACGAAATCGTGCGCGACCCGGCCACTGCGGCGCTGTACACTTCGCGCGGCAACCTCGTTGCCGTGATCAGCAACGGCACCGCGGTGCTCGGCCTCGGCAACATCGGCCCGCTGGCCGGCAAGCCGGTGATGGAAGGCAAGGGCGTGCTGTTCAAGAAATTCGCCGGCATCGACGTCTTCGACATCGAAGTTGCCGAAAACGATCCGGACAAGCTGGTGGACATCATCGCTTCGCTGGAGCCGACCTTCGGCGGCATCAACCTTGAAGACATCAAGGCGCCGGAGTGCTTCTATGTCGAAGCCAAATTGCGCGAGCGCATGAAGATCCCGGTCTTCCACGACGACCAGCACGGCACGGCGATCATCGCCAGCGCCGCGGTGCTCAACGGCCTGCGGGTGGTGAACAAGGACATCGCCAAGGTCAAGCTGGTCTGCTCCGGCGCCGGTGCCGCCGCGATCGCCTGCCTTGACCTGCTGGTGAGCCTGGGGCTTGATCCGAAAAACGTTTATGCAGTGGATAGCAAGGGCGTGATCCACACCGGGCGCGAAAATCTCGATCCGTCCAAGGCGCGCTATGCGCAGAAGACTGACGCCCGCAGCCTGGGCGACGCTATGCCCGATGCCGACGTGTTCATGGGCCTGTCCACTGCCGACGTGCTCAAGCCCGAGATGGTCAAGACCATGGCGCGCGACCCGATCATCCTCGCCATGGCCAATCCCGACCCCGAGATCCGGCCCGAGCAGGCCAAGGCCGTGCGGCCGGACGCCATCATCGGCACCGGGCGCTCGGACTACCCGAACCAGATCAACAACGTGCTGTGTTTCCCGTTCATGTTCCGCGGTGCGCTGGATGTCGGCGCGACCACCATCAATGAGGCGATGAAGGTCGCTGCGGTGCGCGCGATCGCCGAACTGGCACATGCCGAGCAGTCCGAGGTGGTCACCGCCGCCTATGGCACCGAGGATCTCGCCTTCGGTCCCGAATACCTGATCCCGAAGCCCTTCGATCCACGATTGATCCTCAAGGTTGCGCCGGCGGTGGCCCGGGCGGCGATGGACTCCGGCGTCGCCACGCGGCCGATCGAGGACATGGAGCGCTACCGCGACAAGCTCAACGACTTCGTCTACCACACCGGCCTGCTGATGCGTCCGGTGTTTGCGGCGGCGAAGAAGGCGCCGGCGCGCATCGTGTTCTGCGAAGGCGAGGACGAGCGCGTGCTTCGCGCCGCACAGACCGTGGTCGACGAAGGGTTGGCGAAACCCATACTGATCGGACGCCCCGAAGTGGTGGGGCAGCGCATCACCCGCTATGGCCTGCGCATCCGTGCCGGCGAACATTTCGAACTGGTGAACCCGGATTCCGATCCGCGCTACAAGGAGCTGTGGCAGGACTATTACGAGCTGACCTGCCGCAAGGGCGTCGGCATCGAATACGCCAAGCGCGAGATGCGCCGCCGTACGACGTTGATCGGCGCCATGCTGCTGCGCCATAACCACGCCGACGGCATCCTGTGCGGCACTTTCGGCAAGCATTCCCAGCACCTGCGCTACATCGAGGATGTGATCGGCCGCAAGTCCGGCATCGAGCACTTCTACGCCATGAACATGCTGGTGCTGCCCAAGCGCACGCTGTTCATCGGCGACACCTATATCAACTACGACCCGACCGCCGAGCAACTGGCGGAACTGACGCGCCTGGGCGCCGAGGAGGTCCGCCGCTTCGGCCTGACGCCGCGTGCCGCGCTGCTCTCGCATTCGAATTTCGGCGCCGAGAACACACCGACCGCGATCAAAATGCGGCGTGCACTGCAAATCCTGCGCAAGACTGCACCGGATCTCGAGGTCGATGGCGAAATGCACGGCGACACGGCGCTTTCGGCCGAGATTCGGCGCCAGGTTTTCCCCAACTCGACGCTGACCGGACAGGCCAACCTGCTGATCATGCCGACACTCGATGCGGCCAACATCGCCTTCAACCTGCTCAAGACTTCGGCCGGCGACGGCCTCACCGTCGGCCCGATGCTGCTCGGTGCGGCGCGGCCGGTGCATGTCCTGACGCCAACCGCAACCGTGCGGCGCATCGTCAATGTCACGGCCCTGCTCTCGGTCGAGGCGCAGCAGCAGGCCAGGAGCGGCGGCTGACCTTGCCATGACCGAATCGCGCACCGCCCTGATCCTGACCGGCGGCGGTGCCCGGGCCGGCTACCAGGTCGGCGTGCTGAAGGCGATCCGCGAGCTGCTGAGCGAGCCGCGGCGCAATCCGTTTCCGATTCTGTGCGGCACGTCGGCCGGCGCACTCAACGCGGCCTCTCTGGCGGCGACGGCGGATGATTTCGGCACTGGCGTGGATGGCCTGGTGCGCGTTTGGGAAAACTTCAGCGCACATCAGGTATATCGTGCCGATCCGGCGGGCATCGGCCTCTCCGGCGCGCGCTGGCTGTCGACGCTGGCCCTGGGCTGGCTGACGCGTCGTGCCCCGCGGTCGCTGCTCGATAACGCGCCGCTGCGAGGCCTGCTGGAGAGCCGGATCGACTTCAGTCGCATCGGACGGGCGATCGAAAGCGGGGCCCTCCACTCGCTCAGCATCACCTGTTCCGGCTATTCGTCGGGACAGAGCGTGACCTTCTACCAGGGACGTGCCGATATCGCGCCATGGCGGCGCAGTCAGAGGGTCGGCGCGCCGGCGCGGATTTCGATCGACCACCTGATGGCATCGAGCGCCATTCCCTTCATCTTTCCGGCGGTCCGCCTGAACCGGGAATGGTTCGGCGACGGCTCGATGCGACAGGTCGCACCGATATCGCCGGCGATCCATCTCGGCGCCGATCGCATCCTGGTCATCGGTGCCGGGCGCCTTGCCGACGAAACCGAACGGCCTGGCAGCGCGAGCTATCCGTCGCTGGCGCAGATCGCCGGCCATGCGCTGTCCAGCATCTTCCTCGACAGCATGTCGGTCGATCTGGAGCGCATGAACCGCATCAACAACACCCTGTCGCTGATTCCGGACGCGGTGCGTCGCGGCAAGGGAACAACGCTGCGCCCGATCGAGGTTCTTACCATCGCGCCGTCCCAGCGTCTCGACCACCTTGCGGCACGGCATGCACAGGCCCTGCCCTGGCCGGTGCGGGCCTTGCTGCACGGTATTGGCGCCATGAACCCGAATGGCGGCGCGCTGACCAGCTACCTGCTGTTCGAGCAACCCTACACCAGGGCTTTGATCGATCTCGGTTACGCAGACACTCTGGCGCGACGAAGCGAAGTCGTCGAATTTCTTGATTTGAGTTAAAGTCGTTACTGAAATTGATCGTTCAACCTGCTTATTTGCAAGGATAATCAGCAATACAGCATCTTCCGCAGTGGGTATCCTCTGCTAGAATCGATCCATTCCAGGAGGAGCAGCTCCATGAAGAGCGCACTAGTTATGCTGTTGGCTGCCGCAATGGTCGGCGCCGGCGCTGCGCCGGCGAAAGCCGAGGCCGGCGAGAAAAAGAAGAGCGTCGCCGCCAAGAAGAAGGCTTCCCGGGTAGCAGTGCAGTTCAAGCCCGAAAACAAGGTGGTGCGTGCGAAGTCGCCGCAACGCCAGGCATCGCTGGACGATACGCACGATCTCGCGCTGAAGTCTGCTGCGGTGCTGGTACAGGACCAGGCCACCGGCACGATCCTTTTCGAGAAGAACGCCAGTGCCGTGCTGCCGATCGCATCGATCACCAAACTGATGACGGCAATGGTGGTCCTGGATGCCGTCCCGGACCTGAACGAGACCCTGACCATCGGCGAGGACGATGTCGACATCATCAAGGGTACGCGTTCGCGCCTCAGGGTCGGTACCCAACTGGCGCGCGAGGAGATGCTGCGCCTGGCCCTGATGTCGTCGGAAAACCGCGCGGCATCCGCCCTGGCGCGGCATTATCCCGGCGGGCGCGAGGCTTTCGTCGCCGCCATGAACCGGAAGGCCCAGGCGCTTGGGCTCGCCGATACGCGTTTTCACGACGCGACCGGCTTGACCGCGGCCAATGTGGCCAGCCCGCGCGACCTGGCGAAAATGGTCGACGCCGCCCACCAGTACCCTCTGATCCGCGAATTTTCCACCGCCATCGACGGCGAGTTCAGCATCGCCGGTCGCCAGCAGCAATTCCGCAACACCAATACCCTGGTCAGGAACCCGTCTTGGGAAATCGGCCTGTCCAAGACCGGCTACATCAACGAGGCCGGGAAATGCCTGGTGATGCAGGCCTGGCTCAACAACAAGCCGACGATCATCGTACTGCTCGACTCATGGGGCCGGATGACGCGCGTCGGTGATGCCAATCGCATCAAGCGATGGATGGAAAGTGCTGCGTTGGCGCGGCCGGCGCGCGGCTGACATTACTCCCGCCGCTGTGACGGCCGCCCGCGGGCGGCCTTGCTTTTTTCGGCGTCGCCTGCGGGACGTCCCGCAGCGTCCGCAATTCCTGCCGGCGTGCCTGCCATTTCGCGCGAACCCCGTCGCGGACTGCTAGAATCATCAGCAAAATCATGCTGCTGCGATACCGCTGCAAACGGTCGGCGAGCGGCTTTGCTCCTCTGATTCATTTCTGGATGGAACCGATCGTGAACACTGCTTCTTCCGTGGCTTCGCCGCAACGCATCGTCATCGCCACGCGCGAATCCCGCCTCGCCCTGTGGCAGGCCGAACATGTGCGCAACCTGCTGCAGGAGCTGTATCCGGCATGCAAGGTCGAACTGCTCGGCATGACCACGCGCGGAGACCAGATCCTCGACCGGCCGCTGTCCAAGGTGGGCGGCAAGGGATTGTTCGTCAAGGAACTGGAGACGGCGCTGCTCGATGGTGCGGCTGACCTCGCCGTACATTCCATGAAGGACGTGCCGATGCAGATGGAACCGGAGTTTTCCCTGGTGGCCATCGGGCCGCGCGAATTACCGCTGGATGCGCTGGTATCGGGCAAATACGCCAGCCTTGAAGACATGCCGCCGGGTGCGGTTGTCGGCACCTCCAGCCTGCGCCGCGAAGCCCAGTTGCATGCGCGCTATCCCTATCTGGCGGTGACGCCGCTGCGCGGCAACCTCGATACGCGCCTGCGCAAGCTCGATGAAGGCCAGTTCGACGCCATCATCCTCGCCGCCGCCGGATTGAAGCGCCTTGGTCTCGGTACGCGCATTCGCGCGGTGCTGCCGGCTGAGGATTCGCTGCCGGCTGCCGGCCAGGGCGCGCTGGGCATCGAAGCCCTTGCCTCGCGGCCGGACGTGGCGGCCTGGGTCGCTCCTCTTAATGATCCCGCCACCGCGGCCTGCGTGAGGGCCGAACGGGCCGTTTCGCGCGCGCTGGCCGGCAGTTGCGAAGTGCCGCTCGGCGCCTATGCCGAAATGCGCGCAGGGAACCTCTATCTGCGCGGCTTCGTCGCTTCGCCGG
>CAZGQB010000122.1:0-6264 GCA_964527055.1 uncultured Sulfuritalea sp. | reverse complement strand
GTCGGTCGTGACCAATATCGACGCCGACCACATGGAGACCTACGGCCACGATTTCGGCCGGCTCAAGCAGGCCTTCATCGACTTCCTGCAGCGTTTGCCCTTCTACGGCGTCGCCGTACTGTGCACCGATGATGGCAACGTGCGCGAGATCATGTCGCGCGTCCCGAAGCAGATCGTCACCTACGGCATCGAGCCGGGCGCCGCGCTTCGCGCCGAGGACATCGTGGCCGATGGTGGCATCAAGCGCTTCACCTGCGTGCGCACCAACGGCAGCGTGACCCGCCTGCCGATCGCGCTCAACCTGCCCGGCCGGCACAACGTGCTGAATGCCCTGGCGGCGATCGCCGTGGCCACCGAAGTCGGCGTCGGCGATACGGCGATCATCAAGGCGCTGGCCGATTTCAAGGGGGTCGGCCGGCGCTTCCAGCGCTGCGGCGAGGTCGCCTGCCCGGGCGGCGGCACGTTCACGCTGGTCGACGACTACGGCCACCATCCGGTGGAGATGGCCGCCACGCTTGCCGCGGCGCGCGGAGCCTTTCCCGGCCGCCGCCTGGTGCTGGCCTTCCAGCCGCACCGTTACACGCGCACGCGCGACTGCTTCGAGGATTTCGTCAAGGTGCTGGGCGGGGTCGATGCGCTGCTGCTGGGCGAGGTGTATGCCGCCGGCGAGGCGCCGATCGTCGCCGCCGACGCGCGTTCGCTGGTGCGTGCGCTGCGCGTGGCGGGGAAGGTCGAGCCGGTGTTCGTCGAGCAGATCGCCGCGATGCCGGCCGCGATTCTCGCCGCCGCGAAGGACGGTGACGTGGTGATCACCATGGGCGCAGGCTCGATCGGCGGCGTGCCGGGAAAGCTGATTGATGGTTGAACCGACAACACCCTTCGAACGCAGTGAGCAAGAAGTCACCCCTCCCGTGAGGGGCGAGGCGGTGTTTCGGGAAGCATGCTTCCCGCCGCCGCAGTCGGACGGCTGTGCAAAGCCGTCCGTGGGCCGCGCAGCGGGGCCGGGGGAGGGCGGGCCATTCAGGGGAACGTTGCGCAGCAACGAACCCATGGCGGCGCATGTGTCGTGGCGTGCCGGCGGCCCCGTGGCACGGGCCTTCTTTCCCGCCGATCTTGCCGATCTGGCGAATTTTCTGGGTGTCGTTCGCCACGACGAACCGCTGCTGCTGACGGGCCTGGGCAGCAACCTGCTGGTGCGCGACGGCGGCTTCGACGGCACCGCGGTCTTCACCCACGGCGCACTCGACACCCTGCGACGGGAAGAGGATGGCAGTTTCTTCGCCGAGGCCGGGGTCGCTTCCCCCAAGCTCGCCCGCTTCGCCGGCAAACATGGTTGTGCCGAAGCCGGGTTCCTGGCGGGAATCCCCGGTACCGTGGGTGGTGCGCTGGCGATGAACGCCGGCTGCCATGGCGGCGAGACCTGGCGCTATGTGGAGCGGGTGCTGATGCTGAACCGTCGTGGCGAACGGATCATCCGCGGCCCGAAGGACTTCGCCGTCGGCTACCGCCATGCGGGCCTGAAAAGTTCCACCGATGAAATCTTCGCCGGTGCCTGGTTCCGCTTTCCGCCCGGCGATCCCGATGCGGCACGCGCGAGGATCAAGGAACTGCTGCAACGACGCGTTGCGACGCAGCCGCTCGCTTTGCCGAATGCCGGTTCGGTGTTCCGCAATCCGCCCGGTGATCATGCGGCGCGACTGATCGAGGCCGCCGGCCTCAAGGGCGCAGGCATCGCCGGCGCGCAGGTTTCCGAAAAGCATGCGAATTTCATCGTTAATCGGGACGGCGCGGCTACCGCTACTGCGATAGAAATGCTGATCGGCCGGGTTCAGGCCGAAGTCGCTGAAAAATTCGGCATTTCCCTGGTACGCGAAGTTCGAATCGTGGGTGATGTCGACCGGCAGTCCCGGCAGGAAAGAGAAGGAGCTTGATGGATTTCGGCAAGGTGGCGGTGATGATGGGCGGCAAGTCGGCCGAGCGCGAGGTTTCGTTGAAAAGCGGGGCCGCCGTGCTGGCGGCGTTGCGCTCGTGCGGCATCGATGCGCACAGCTTCGATCCGCAGGACAAGCCGCTCGAAGCGCTGCATGCCGAGGGCTACCGGCGGGTCTTCATCGCCCTGCACGGGCGCGGCGGCGAAGACGGCACGCTGCAGGGCGCCCTCGACCTGCTGGCGATTCCCTATACCGGCAGCGGCGTGCTGGCCTCCGCCCTGGCGATGGACAAGTGGCGGTCCAAGCTGGTCTGGCAGGCCAGCGGCCTGCCGGTGCCGGATTACATGGTGCTCGATGGCGCCAGCGATTTCGCCGCCGTGGAGGCGCGCCTGGGCCTGCCGCTGTTCGTCAAGCCCTCCAACGAGGGTTCCAGCATCGGCATCAGCAAGGTAAAGCAGGCGGGCGGGCTGCGCGCCGCCTATCAGCTGGCTTCCCGCTACGACCCATGCGTGATCGCGGAGCAGTATCTGGGCGGCGGCGAGTTTACCGTCGGCATCCTCGCCGGCGAGGCCCTGCCGGTGATCCGCATCGTGCCGGCCACCGAGTTCTATGACTACGATGCCAAGTACCTGCGTGACGATACCGAGTACCGCATCCCGAGCGGCCTCGGCGATCAGCGCGAACGCGAAATGCGCGATCTGGCGCTGCGCGCCTTCGCGGTGCTCGGCGGTCGCGGCTGGGGCCGCATGGACCTGATGCTCGATGCCGCGGGCCGCATGTTCTGCCTGGAAGCGAATACCTCGCCCGGCATGACCGACCATTCGCTGGTGCCGATGGCGGCAAGGTCGGCCGGGATCCCATTTCCGCAGCTGGTGGTCAGGCTGCTCGAGGAGGCCCGCTATGCTTGAGCAACTGTCGCCGGGCCGTCCCAAGACGGTTGCGCGGCCCCCCTGGCGGGCGGCGCGGGGCGCCGCGGGCGAGGACGGTGCGCGCCGCAAACGGGCGGGCACGGTCCGCAGCTCCAGGCGCAACGGCTCAACCGGCGGCGATGGCTTCTGGGATCGACCGGTGCTGATCAATTTGCTGGCGGACCTGCTGTTGCTGGCCGGGGGTGTGTTGCTGGCCTGGGCCGCCACCATGGCCTTGCAGCGCCTGCCGGTGTTTCCGCTCAGGCAGCTGGTGGTGGCGACGCCGCTCGAGCAGGTCTCGCGGGCGCAGATCGAATACACGGCGCGCGGCGCCCTCGCCGGTAACTTCTTCAGCGTGAATCTGGATACGGCACAGGCCGCTTTCGAGCGCATGCCCTGGGTCCGCACGGCAACGGTGCGCCGACTCTGGCCGGACGGAATCGAACTCAAGCTCGAAGAGCATCGCGCCGCCGCGCGCTGGACGCCGCAGGAAGGCGAGGCGCGCCTGGTCAATACGCATGGCGAGGTGTTCCTCGCGTCATCGCGCGAAGCGCTGCCCGTGTTCACCGGCCCCGAGGGGGCGGCATCGCGGGTACTGGCGCGTTACACGGAGTTCAGCGACAGCCTCGACGCCATCGGGCGCAAGCCGGTGGCGGTCCATCTCTCGGCGCGCGAGGCGTGGCAGATCCGTCTCGACGACGGTGTGCTGCTGGAGCTCGGGCGCGACCAGGTCAGGCATCCGCTGGCCGAGCGTGTGACCCGCTTGACGAGCAATTACGCCGCAGTGAGCGAGGCGGCAAAGGGCCACATGCAGACCGTCGGCACGGTGGATATGCGTTATCCCAATGGCTTTGCACTGCGGCCGCGGGCGGCGGGGCAGTCATGAGCAAGGACACCAAACGCGACCTGATCGTCGGCCTCGACATCGGCACCTCGAAGATCGTCGCCATCGTCGGCGAACTCGATGCCGAGGGGCGGTTGGGTGTGCTCGGGATCGGCACCCAGGAATCCAGCGGCCTCAAGCGCGGCATGGTGATCAACATCGAGGCCACGGTGAATTCGATCTCGCGCGCGATCGCCGAGGTCGAGATGATGGCCGGCTGCAAGGTGCGCGAGGTCTACACCGGAATCGCCGGCAGCCACATCAAGAGCAAGGATTCGATGGGCATGACCGTGGTGCGCGACAAGGAAGTGACCCAGGTCGATGTCGAGCGCGCCATCGAGGCGGCCAACGCCACGTCGATCTCGGCCGACGACCAGATACTGCATTCGCTGGTACAGGAGTTCATCGTCGACGGCCAGGATGGCGTCAAGGAGCCCATCGGCATGGATGCCAGGCGGCTCGACGTCAAGGTGCATCTGGTCACCGGCGCAGTGACCGCGGTGCAGAACATCGTCAAATGCGTGCATCGTTGCGGCCTCGAGGTGGTCGACCTGGTATTGCAGCCGCTGGCCTCGGGCTATGCGGTGCTGACCGAGGACGAGAAGGATGTCGGCGTCTGCCTGGTGGACATCGGCGGCGGCACCACCGACGTCGCGATCTTCCTGCAGGGCGCGATCCGTCATACCGCGGTGATCCCGATCGCCGGCGACCAGCTGACCAACGACATCGCCATCGCCTTGCGCACCTCGACCCAGGATGCCGAGGACATCAAGATCCGCTGCGGCGTCGCGCTGCAGCAGCTGGCCGATCCGGAAGACATGATCGAGGTGCCCGGCGTCGGCGACCGGCCGTCGACCCAGCTTTCGCGCCAGACCCTGGCGGGGTTCATCCAGCCGCGCGTCGAAGAGATCTTCCAGAAGGTGCAGGAGGAGCTCCAGCGCAGCGGCAAGGAGCGCCTGCTGCGTGCGGGCATCGTGCTCACCGGAGGGGCGGCGCAGATGCCCGGCATGACCGAACTGGGTGAGGAGGTTTTTCACACGACCGTGAAGCTGTCGACGCCGAATTACGACGGCAACCTGCGCGATTACGTGCGCAATCCGCGCTACTCGACGGCCATGGGTTTGTTGCAGGAAGGGGTGGCGCAGCGCCACCGGGGCATGAAGGTGCAAAGTCCGAAGAGCTTCAAGCAGGTTCTGGCACGGATGCGGACGTGGTTTTCCCGGAATTTTTGATGTGGTTGTTCTTTTCAGGAGGCGAAAATGTTTGAACTTGAGGAAGTAGCGGGGCAGGAAGCGGAGGCCAACTCGACGGTGATCAAGGTGGTCGGTGTCGGCGGCGCCGGCGGCAACGCGGTCGATCACATGATCCGCGAGGGCGTCAGCGGTGTCGAATTCATCTGCTGCAACACCGATGCGCAGGCGCTGAAGAAAAGTGGCGCGCACGTCAAACTGCAGCTCGGCCCGGGACTTGGCGCCGGCGGCAAGCCGGAAAAGGCCCGCGAGCTGGCCATGCTGGACCGCGAACGCATCGCCGATGCGCTGCGCGGCGCGCACATGGTCTTCATCACGGCCGGCATGGGCGGCGGCACCGGCACCGGCGCCGGTCCGGTGGTGGCCGAGGTGGCGCAGGACCTGGGCATCCTGACCGTTGCGGTGGTGACCAAGCCCTTCGAATACGAGGGCAGGCGCAAGCGCGTGGCGGAAGAGGGCGTCACCGAGCTCGCCAAGCACGTCGATTCCCTGATCGTGATTCTCAACGAGAAACTCGAGGAAGTACTCGGCGAGGAGATCAGCTACCTCGAAGCCTTCAAGACGGCGGACAACGTGCTGCGCAACGCCGTGGGCGGCATCGCCGAGATCATCAACGTGCCGGGCCTGGTCAACGTCGACTTCGAGGACGTGCGCACCGTGATGCACGAAATGGGCAAGGCCATGATGGGTTCGGCGGTCGCCGCCGGCGTCGATCGCGCCCGCATCGCTGCCGAAGGAGCGGTGGCCAGTCCGCTGCTCGAGGGCATCGAACTGTCCGGCGCCCGCGGCGTGCTGGTCAACATCACCGCCAGCAGTACCCTGGGCCTCAAGGAGTACAAGGAGGTGATGAAGACCATCCGCCAATACACGGCGCCCGAGGCCACGGTGATCTGCGGTACGGTGTTCGACGAAGGCATGGAAGACCAGTTGCGCGTCACCGTGGTCGCCACTGGCCTTGGCATCGTCGCCGCGACCGAGAAATCCAAGCCGGTCATGCACGTGGTGGAAACCCTGGGCCTGCGCACCGGCACGGACAACGTTCCGGTATTCGATGCCGGCAGCAATGGCACCGGAATCGACCTGTCCAGCGTAACCAGCAGCGCCCGCAGTTCCGCGCCGCGTAACCCGCAGGCGGAAGCCATGGCGGCCTCGGGAGTGGACAAGTACGACATCCCGGCCTTTTTGCGCCGCCAGTCGGACTGAGGCGACCGCTTGCGCAAGCCGGCCGGGCGGGGCCTCCACGGCCGGCTTTGCACAGCCGGCCGGCTGCGGCGGCGCGAAGCATGCTTCGC
>CAZGQB010000121.1:0-6299 GCA_964527055.1 uncultured Sulfuritalea sp. | reverse complement strand
GCACTCCTCCTGCTGGGCCTCGCCGCCGCCTGCGCGCCGCTCCCGCCGGGCCAGAGCCGCGACGGGCGCTGGCAGCCTTCGCCCAACTTCGACCAGCGCCGGCCGAATTTCGTCATCCTGCACCAGACCAGCAACGACAACGTCGCAAAGGCGCTGGCGACGCTGACCGACCCGCAACGCGGCGTCAGCGCCCATTACCTGATCGGCCGCGATGGCGCGGTGCTCCAGCTGGTCGACGAGTCGGTGCGCGCCTGGCATGCGGGCGATTCCTGGTGGGGCGGCAGCACCGACCTCAACTCGGCCTCGATCGGCATCGAACTCGACAACACCGGCGCGGAGCCCTTCGCCGAACCGCAGATCGCCGCGCTGCTGGTCCTGCTCGACGAACTGCGCACGCGCCATCGCATTCCTGCGGCCAATTACCTGGCCCACGGCGATGTCGCGCCGACGCGCAAGGTCGATCCCAGCCATTTGTTCCCCTGGCGGCGGCTGGCGCAGCAGGGTTTCGGCCTGTGGTGCGAGACGCCGCCGGCCGCGGCCCCGGCCGGCTTCGACGCCCTGCTCGGGCTGCAGGCGCTGGGCTATGACACCAGGGCCCCGGGCGCGGCGCGCGCGGCATTCCGCCGCCATTTCCGCGGCAGCGAGGGCGACGCGGAACTGGCGCCCGACGAGCAGGCCCTGCTGCATTGCCTGCTGCAGAAGAAGCTGCTGCGCGATCCTTCCGCCGGATGAACATGAAAACGAAGTTTCAGTGGAGGCTAACGCCGGATTCATCGGCGTTAAGCGCAGCGGCCGTAACTAAGTCGCGCTACGCCGAAATTCCCGCCTACATCACCAAGGACGGTTCGCAAATCCGCGAGCTGATGCATCCCGCGGTCCACGGCAACCGCCTGCAGAGCCTGGCCGAGGCCACCGTGGCGCCGGGCACGCGCACACAGCTGCATCGCCATGCCGTGACGGAAGAGCTCTACCACGTCACCGCCGGCAGCGGCCTCATGACACTCGGCGATCGCTGCTTCAAAGTCGGCGCCGGCGACACGGTGGCAATCGCACCGGGCACGCCGCACCGGATCGAGGCGACCGGCACCGAGCCCCTGCGCATCCTCTGCTGCTGCAGCCCGCCCTATTCGCACGAGGACACCGAACTGCTGGAGGACGCATGATCGCCGGCAATCTTTTCGCCGATCTGCCGGCGACGCAGGAAGCGGCCGAGCGCCTGGAAACCCTGCTGGACCGGCCCGGACTGCGCATCGAACGCATCGTCTCGACCGGCCAGGCCAGCCCGCCGGGCTTCTGGTACCAGCAGGCCGATGCCGAATGGGTCGTGCTGCTGGCCGGTGAAGCCCTGTTGCGCTTCGAAGATGAAAGCGAAGCGCGCCGCCTGCGTGCGGGCGACTGGCTGCTGATCGAAGCGATGCGGCGGCATCGCGTGGAATGGACGACCGCCGCGACGCCGACCGTCTGGCTCGCGGTGCATCACGCGCCGGGCTGATTCAGGTTCCGGGCTGCGCACCCTTGCGGCGCGACTCGACGATGCCCATGCTCGGGGCGAACTCGCCTTTGCCGCTGGTCAGGACGTCGCGCCGCTGATCGCAGCGCTGCAGCACTTCGCGCTGCTGGGCATCGCTATAGGCCACCCACCAGTCGCGTTCTTCCTGGGTGCGGCAGCAGCCCAGGCAAAGCTGGGTCACCGGGTCCATCTGGCAAACCTTGACGCAGGGGGAGCGGACCGCTATCGGTGTAGTTGCGTTTCTCATCGGATTCCTTTGCGGCAGGGTGCGGCGTGCCCGCACCCGTGCGCCGGTCGAGTGCCTACTTCTTCTGCGCCTTGATCTTGCGGCAACCGAGTTGCTGCGACTTGTCGTTGGCGAAGTACTCGAGCCCGTCGGCACAGGCCAGGGGCTTGGCCGGAGCCATCGCGCCCTTGCCGCCCTTGCAGGTGAAGTCGCCGGCCTTGCCCGCCTTGCCGGTCATCTTGTAGCCCTGCGGGCATTCGGCAGCGGCGGCCGGCTTGGCCGCGGCAGGCGGCGCCTCGACCACCAGTTGCGTGGTGGCCTTGCCGGAACATTTCAGATGCGTGGTGATTTTCTGGCCGTCCGCCTTGATGGTGTAGGTGCCCGGCTTGTCAAAGGTCTTGGTCAGGGTGACGGGAAACTTCTGGTGGCCGCTGCCGATCTTGACCTTGCGCTTTTCGCTGCCATCGCCGAAGTTCACTTCCATGCCGCAAAATTCCGGCGCGTCGCCTTCGGCGGAGATGGTGATCCTGGCCTCCTGCCCGGCGCGAACGGGGCTCGGCTCGACCTTGATGGCGCCGATGCCGCCCGATTCGGCGAAGGTGAGCGTGGAAGCGAAGGCGAAGGCGAAGGCAAATCCCGGTGCATATTTCATGGCGAAACTCCTTGGTCTGGTAATCTGCGAAATCTATCCGATTTTGTCCGCAACGGGGATTCCGCATGAAGGCACTTCGCATCCTGGGCTTGGCGTTTGGCGTCCTGCTGGCCCTCGTTGCCATCGGTCTCGGCACGCTCTACGCGCTGTTCGACGGCGAGAAGCTCAAGGCCGAACTGACGCGCGTGGTGATGGAGCAGAAGCAGCGCAAGCTTGATATCGCCGGCCCGCTCGAACTCTCGGTGTGGCCCGACGTCGGCATCAAGCTCGGCCGCCTGACGCTGTCGGAGCCCGGCGGCAAGGATGGATTCCTTGCGCTCGATTCTGCGCGCGTGGCGGTGGCGGTGATGCCGCTCTTGTCGAAGCAGGTGAAGGTGCAGCGCATCGAAGTCGATGGCCTCAAGGCGACGCTGGTGAAACGCAAGGACGGCACGCTCAACATCGCCGACCTGACGGGCGGCGGCGACAAGGAAGCTGCGGCCGGATCCGCAAAAAAACCCGGCGCCGGCGATACGGCGGCACCGGTGCAGATCGACATTGCCGGCATCAGGATCGCCAACGCGCAACTGACCTGGCGCGATGAAAAAGCCGGGACGACGACGACCCTGTCCAACCTCGACCTCGGCAGCGGGCGCGTGCAGGCGGACAGCGGCAGGCAGACGCTGGCGGTCGAGGCCCTGGCACTCGCGGCGAAAGGCAAGACCGGCGCCGACAGTTTCGAGCTGAAACTCGACGTGCCGCGGCTCGACATAGCGCCGGACAAGTCCTCCGGCGAAACCGTGAACCTCGCGGCCAATCTGGCGGGCAGCGGCCGCAACCTGGCTGCCAAACTCGTGCTGTCCGGCGTCGAGGGCAACGCCAAGGCGCTGAAAATCGGCAAGCTGGCGCTGGATCTGGATGCCAAGGCCGGCGAATCCGCGCTCAAGGCCCGCATCGATTCGCCGGTGGCGGCCGACATCGCGGCGCAGACCCTGGCGCTGGAAAAGCTCGCCGGTAGCCTCGACCTGGCCAATCCGCAAATGCCCATGAAGCAGCTCAAGCTGCCGCTGTCGGGCAGCCTGCGCGCCGACCTGGCGAAGCAAAGCGCGGCGCTCGACCTGGGCACCCGCTTCGACGAATCTAAAATCGCGCTGAAACTCAAGGTGGCGAAGTTCGCGCCGCTGGCGCTGGGTTTCGATCTCGACATCGACACGCTCAACGTCGACAAGTACCTGCCGCCCAAAAAAGCGGAGGAGAAGGGTGCCGCGAACCCGGCCCCCGCGGGCAAGGCTGCCGCCGCCGACAAGCTGGACTTTTCCGCACTGAAGGGGCATGACGTGAATGGCGCGCTGCGCATCGGCGCCTTGCAGGTCTCGAAACTGAAACTGGCGAAGCTGGATGCCCGCATCAAGCTCGCCGGCGGCCGCCTCGACGTGGCGCCGCTGAGCATGGACCTCTACGAAGGCAGCGCCAGCGGCAGCCTGTCGCTGAACGCGGCCGGCAACCAGCTCGGCTTCCGGCAGAACCTGACGGGTATCAGCATCAACCCGCTGCTCAAGGACCTCGCCGACAAGGATCTGCTGGAAGGTCGCGGCAACGTCGCGCTCGATGTCACCAGCCGCGGCGACAGCGTCGCCGCGATGAAGAAGGCACTGGGTGGCACGGCCGCGTTCAGCCTCAAGGACGGTGCGATCAAGGGCGTCAACCTGGCACAGCGTGCGCGCGACATCAGGAACAAGCTGGACGGCTTGCGGGGCGTGATCGCGGACGTGACACAAAAGCCAACTGCCAGCGAAAAGACCGATTTTTCCGAACTCAGCGCCTCGCTGAAAATTGCCAACGGCGTCGCCCGTAACGATGATCTGGCGATGAAGTCGCCCTTCCTGCGACTTGCCGGCGCCGGCGACATCGACATCGGCGCCGGCCGCATGGACTACCTGGCCAAGGCCACCCTGGTCAACACCAGCACCGGGCAGGGCGGCAAGGAAGCCGACAAGGTGAAGGGCTTCACCGTTCCGGTGCGCATCGCGGGGCCCTTCGAAGCCCTGACCTACACGCCCGAGCTGGGTGACCTGGCGGCCGAGGTGGCCAGGTCCAAGCTCGAGGACAAGACCGGCGTCATCAAGGGTGATTCGAAGACCGTGGACAAGCTCAAGGGATTGTTCAAAAAGTGATGCGGCAGACGCCCTGATGCGCATCGGTGTCGACCTCGGCGGCAGCAAGATCGAGATCATCGTGCTCGGCGACGGCGGCGAAGCCCTGCTGCGCGAGCGCGTGGCGACGCCGCAGGGCGACTACGCGGCGACGCTGGCGGCCGTCGCCGGGTTGGTCGCCGCGGCGAAAACAAAAGTTATGTCCCCGGGCGCTTGCGCCGGGGACGGTATCCGGCCGGACGGCGCTGGAAACACGGCGATCCGCGTCGGCATCGGCATCCCCGGCGCCGAATCGCGTGTTACGGGCCTGATCAAGAACGCCAACTCGACCTGCCTGATCGGCAAACCACTCAAGCGCGACCTCGAACAGTTGCTTCAGCGCGAAGTGCGCCTCGCCAACGACGCCAACTGCTTCGCACTGTCGGAAGCCGTCGATGGCGCCGGCGCCGGTGCGCCGGTGGTGTTCGGCGTGATCCTTGGCACCGGCGTCGGCGGCGGCATCGTGGTCGACGGCAAGGTGCTGAGCGGCGCCAATGCCATCGCCGGCGAGTGGGGCCACAATCCGATGCCGGGCGAACACCACAAGGACGTCTGCTACTGCGGGCGCAAGGGCTGCATCGAGCTTTTTCTTTCCGGCCCGGGCATGAATGCCGATCATCGCCGTGTCGCCGGCGCCGATTTTCCGGCAACCGACATCGCATCGCGTGCCGCGAACGGCGACACGCAATGCGAGACCACCCTGCAACGCTACGAGTCGCGGCTGGCGCGCGCGCTGGCCCAGGTCATCAACATCCTCGATCCCGATGTCATCGTGCTGGGCGGCGGGCTTTCAAACATCGACCGGCTTTACCAAAACGTGCCGCGGCTGTGGGGCGAGCATGTCTTTTCCGACCGGGTGGCGACAAGACTGCTCAAGCACCGCCACGGCGATTCGTCCGGCGTTAGGGGAGCTGCCTGGCTATGGAACTGATCGCACCCGTCATCGTCGGCGGCCTGTTCACCGGCCGCGTCGGCCTGCTGCCGGGTGAGAGCCGCGGCAGCGCGATCGCCAAGCAGGCGCTGGCGGCTGCGGTGCGCATCGAAATCGACGGACTGGCCGGCGACGAGCATGCCGACCCGCGCGCCCACGGCGGCCCGGAAAAGGCCGTGCACCTGTTCCCGCAGGAACACCACGCAGCGCTGGCCCGCGCCTTTCCCGACGCGCGCCACCTCGTTCCCGGCGGGCTCGGCGAGAACCTGTCGACCGCCGGCATCACCGAGGAAACCGCCTGCATCGGCGACATCTTCGCGCTGGGCTCGGTGCGCCTGCAGATCGCCCAGCCGCGCACGCCCTGCTGGAAGATCGATGCGCGCTGCGGCGTCGAAGGCGTTGCCGCCCATGTCGCCGAACTGGGCATCGCCGGCTGGTATTTCCGCGTGCTGGAGCCGGGCGAATGCGTGGCCGGTGACGCCCTGATCCACCTCGATCGGCCGCCGGCCGCCGTCAGCCTGGCGCGCTTCAACCGCACGCTGCACGCCCACCGGCCTGCGCTGCAGGCACTCGAGCGCATGGCGACGGCGCCGGGCCTGGCAGGGGACTGGGTGCGCAAGATCCGCGAGCGCATGGCGCGCCTCGCCGATTACGGGGATGCGCGATGAACCTCTGGCTGCGCATCTTCCTGCCCTTCGCCGCAGGCTATTACTTTTCCTACTTCCTGCGCAACGTCAATGCGGTGATCGCGCCCGAACTGACGCGCGAACTCGGCGTCTCGGCCGCCGACCTGGGCCTGCTGACCAGCG
>CAZGQB010000120.1:0-6365 GCA_964527055.1 uncultured Sulfuritalea sp. | reverse complement strand
ATGCACAGTTCCTGCGCCCAGGTCAGGTTGATCTGGAGCAGCCAGTCCTGGACGCCCGGAATCGGCAGTCCGGCCGCATAGCGGTGCATCACCGCGACAAAAATGATCAGCGTCGCCGCGCCGATGAGGAAGGTGATGATCCATTCCTCGATGTGGTCGAGTACTTTCACGGAAGACTCCCCTCAGGCCGTCGCGAAACGTCTACGACCGGCTGAAAAATCCTTGTCCTGGCGCCGCCCGGCGGGCGGCGGATGGCCCCGGGCAACGCCTGCGCCGCCCGGGGAAAGTTCAGCCGATCAAAGCTTCGACGGATCGAAGTTGGTGGCCTTGTAGATTGCGTCGATGTTTTCCTTGCCGATGCGGCCGGCCATCTCGGTGTGCACCTTGACCATGGCCTTCTTCAGCGCCAGCTTTTCGGCGGCGGTCGGCACGTGGATCTGGCTCTTGCCCGACTTGCGCACCTCCTCGAGCGACTTGTCGTTGTCTTCCTTGGCGATGTCGTTGGCGTACTTGGTCGCCTCCTTCATCGCCTGCTCGAGCTGGCCGCGCACGTCGGCGGGCAGACCGTCCCAGAACTTCTTGTTGGTGATCACCGCGTAGCCGAGATAGCCGTGGTTGGTCACCGAGACATGCTTCTGCACTTCATGCATCTTCTGGGTATACAGGTTGGACGGAGGATTCTCGGTGCCGTCAACCACGCCGGTCTGCAGCGCCTGATAGACCTCGGAGAAGGCCATCTTCTGCGGAATCGAACCGACCGCACGCATCTGCGCATCGAGCACGTTCGATGACTGGATGCGCATCTTGAGGCCCTTGTAGTCTTCGGGGTTCTTGAGCGGCTTGTTGGCGCTCATGATCTTGAAGCCGTTATCCCAGAAAGCCAGTCCCACGAGGCCCTTGGTCTCCAGCTTCTGCATCAGCGACTTGCCGACCGGGCCCTCGGTGATCAGGTGGAGTTCCTTGTAGTCGTCGAACAGGTAGGGCAGATCGAACAGTTCGAACTCCTTGACGCCGAGCGGGCCGAACTTGGCCAGGGACGGTGCCAGCATCTGCACCGCACCGAGCTGCAGCGCTTCCATTTCCTCCTTGTCCTTGTAAAGCGTCGAGTTGGCATAGACCTCGACCTTGACCTTGCCTTTGGTCAGTTCGCCCGCTCTCTTGGCGAAAAATTCGGAGCCTTTGCCCTTGGGCGTGTCGGCGGCTACGACATGGCTGAACTTGATCACGATCGGGGCCTGAGCCAGGGCGATCATCGAGAACGTGGCGGCGACGAGGCCGACAACCATGGTACGAATTTTCATTTTCCATCCTCCTGTTGGTGTTGTAGTGCGCGAAAGATTACCACTCCGCACGCTGCGGTGTGGTGAATTTTCCGCGCCCACGCTTGCCCTGGCTATTGTGGATTTCCGCAAACCCGCTGCCCGATGCTCGCGGCCGCGCTAATATCGCGGCGTGAACCTTGGCCCGCCTACCTCCTCGCCAGAGCGCACCAGCCGTTGGCGCTGGCTGTGGGTCCTGCCGCGACTGGCCTTCGTCCTGTTTGTCGGCGGCGTCGGACTCCTGCTCTGGATGTCCGACCAGGCCGACAAGGAAGAGAAGCGTGCGACGCTGACCAGCGACATACTGTGGCTGGAACAGAACCTTCGCTTCCACCTCGCGCGCAATGAGGAACTCCTCGGCCGCATCGACGTTGCCCATACCGCCAGTGCCGGCGCCTTCGAATCCTTTGCCCGCACAATGTTTGGTTTCGAAAGCGGCCTGCGGCAGCTGATCTGGCTCGATGCCGAGGGACAGGTGCGGCGCGCCCATCCCGCCGCAATGGATCCCGACGTTACCGGCGAGACCATGGAGGTTTCACCATCGCGGCAAAGCTTCCGCCTGGCCAGGTCGCTGGGCAAGCCGGTCTACAGCGCGGCGTATCCGTTTTTCACCAACGACTGGCAGTTCGAGGTTCATGTCCCGGTTTCGCGCGAAGGACGCGTCGTCGGCGTTGCGGTGGGGGTCTACCGGATTCGCGAGATACTCGGCGACAGCGTGCCCTGGTGGCTGGCCGAGCGCTATCGCATCAGTATCGTCGGCGATTCCGGGAAGGTGCTTGGAACGCGCTCCAAGATTGAATCCGCAGTGACTGAAGAGGGCTATCAGGTCGCCTTCGATCCTCCGGGATGGGGCCTGAGCATCCACGCCGTGCCCTATCACGCGCCCCGGCCACTGGCCGGCGTGCTTCTTTCAGCCAGCCTGGTCATCCTGGCGCTGGTCGTGTTGTGGAGCCTATGGATCCTGCGCCGCCACGTGTTGCGGCGGCAGGTAGTGGAAGAGCAGTTGCAACGGGAACATGCTTTCCGCAAGGCCATGGAGGATTCGCTCGACACCGGGATGAGGGCGCGCAACCTCGACGGGGAGATCACCTACGTCAACCCGGCCTTTTGCCGCATGGTCGGCTGGTCGGCGGAGGAACTGATCGGCCGCCGCCCACCGATGCCCTACTGGGCCGACGACTACCTCGATGAGACCCGCGCCATGCATGACCGGGTTCTCGCCGGGCAAGGTCCTGAGGAAGGTTTCGAGCTCAAGTTGAAGCGCCGCAGTGGAGAAGCCATCGATGTACTGATCCACGAGGCGCCGCTGATCGACGCGCAGGGCCGGCACTCCGGCTGGATGGGCTCGATGGTCGATATTACCGAGCGCAAGCACGCCGACGAACGCGCACGCCAGCAGCAGGATCGCCTGCAATCCACGGCGCGACTGGTCGCCATGGGGGAAATGGCGTCGAGTATCGCGCATGAACTGAACCAGCCGCTGGCCGCCATATCAAGCTATTGCACTGGGGCGGCCAACCTGCTGCGCAAGCAGACACCGCCGGCCGAAGTGCTGCCGGCACTGGATAAGGCGGTGGAACAGGCACACCGCGCCGCACAGGTGATCCGTCGCGTCTACAGCCTCGCCCGCCCGGGTGAGAATGGCTTCGAGAAAGTTCATCTTGCGCAGCGCATCGAAGCCGCACTGGCGCTGATGGACAGCGAGATCCGGCAAAAGGGCATCCGCGTCTCGCTGGAGCTTTCGCCGCAGATGACGGTCGAGGGCGACCCGGTACTGCTGGAACAGGCGCTGTTCAACCTGCTGCGCAATGCGATCGAGTCCATGCGCGATACCGCGCCCGAACAACGACAGCTGACCATTGCACTCGACTGTGCCGACGGCTACGCCAGGCTCGCTATCGCCGATCGCGGCTGCGGAATCGATCCCGACACGGCCGATCAGTTGTTTGACCCGCTATTCACCACCAAAACCGAAGGCCTGGGCATGGGGCTGGCAATTTGCCGTTCGGTGATTGAAAATCACCGCGGCCGCCTCTCGTTCGAGGCCAACCCGGAAGGAGGAACCGTATTTCACGTCCTGCTGCCCCTGGCGCCGCAATGAGCCGCCCCGTCACGCATATCGTCGACGACGATCCGGCGGTACGCGATGCGCTGCAATGGCTGCTGAAATCGCGGAGTGTCCATTCCCGGGCCTGGGAATCAGCGGAGGACTTCCTGTCCTCGGCCAGTCGCGAACTGTGCGGCTGTCTGCTGCTCGATGTGCGCATGCCCGGCATGAGCGGTGTCGAGCTGTTCGACCGGCTGCGCGCGCTGAATTGCGGCCTGCCGGTGATTTTCCTGACCGGACACGGCGACGTCCCGATGGCGGTCCAGGCCCTGAAGGACGGCGCCTTCGATTTCATCGAAAAGCCCTACGACGACAATGCGCTGGTCGATAAGGTGCTGGCCGCCCTGGAGCATGATACAAAGCGCTGCACCAGGGAGAAATCGCTGCGCGAGGTGCAACAAAGGCTGGAACAGCTCACGCAACGCGAGCAGGAAGTCATGCATCAGATCCTGGCCGGCAAACTGAACAAGGTGATCGCCGACGATCTCGGGATTGCCATGCGCACGGTCGAGGTCCATCGCTCCCATATCTTCGAGAAAATGCAGGTCCGCTCCGCGGTGGAGTTGTCGCAGGTACTCGGCCTGCTCGGAAACAAGTCCGGGCCGGAGAGTTAGCCCGGCATCTTCAGGTGCAGGCTGCCGGCTGCGCACCACAAGGAATAGGGAACAAGGTCCAGGCGCGGATGCCGGTCATTGCCCGCCGTCCGCAGTTGCCGAACGAACTCCCTCAGGCGGCGCTCATCCGGCGGCTGGAGCTTGTGCCAGGCGAGCATGGCCCGCAGCAGGTTCCGCGTCCGCGTATCGGACAGGTGCCTTAGCAGCGCCAAAGGCAGGGGAAATTCCGGCCGGCACGTGCCGAGATCCAGGGCCGCGAGTTCGTCGAGCAAGGTCTCCGCCTCGCCGAAATGCGTCGCGGCAGCGGCGAGTTGCTCGCCCGCCCGGGGGAAGCGTGCCTCGATCGCCGGAAGGATCTCGCGCCGCAGGAAATTCCGCGTGTAGTGCAGATCGGCGTTGCTTTCGTCATCCACCCAAGCCAGGCCCTGACTCTCGGCATACGCCTCAAGCATACCGCGTCCCAGCCCCAGGAGGGGGCGCAGGATCCGTCCCCGCGCCTCAGGCATGGCCGCCGCGCCACGCACCCCGCTGCCGCGCAGCAGGTTGTGCAGCACGGTTTCTGCCTGGTCATCGGCATGGTGTGCAAGCAGAATCCAGTCCGCAGAATGCTCGGCGAAGGCTTTATGACGCAGCCTGCGCGCTGCGGCTTCGATCCCTTCACCCGACCTGGCGGGTACCGCCACCCGCCCCACGATCAAGGGTATGGAAAACTGCTCGCACACCCTTCTGCACGAGTCGGCCCAGGCATCCGCATTCGGACTGAGGCCGTGATGGACATGAAGCGCGGAAAGGCTCAGGCCTGCGCCAGCGGCATGTCGATTAGCCGCATGGAGCAATACGGTGGAATCCAGTCCGCCGGAATAGCCCACGGTAACGGTCTCGCCCGACCTTGCATGGCGGGAAAGGCAGGCGGCCAGCGCCTGCATCACCGTATCAGTGAACGGCTTGTTCCTTGTATCGGCCATGACTCATCAAACGATCGAAACGGCGCTCGATGAGTTCGCTGGTCGAAAGGCCGGCGATTTGCTTGAGTGCTTCCTGCAGGCCTTTCCTGACACTTTGCGCAATCGCACGAGGGTCACGGTGGGCCCCGCCGACCGGTTCATTGATGATCTTGTCGATCAGGCCCAGCGATTTCAGTCGTTGCGCGGTGATCCCCATCGTCTCGGCCGCATCGCCGGCCCGCTCGGCGCTTTTCCAAAGGATCGAAGCACAGCCTTCGGGTGAAATCACGGAATATGTGGAGTACTGCAGCATGGCGACGACGTCGGCGACCGCGATCGCCAGGGCGCCGCCCGATCCGCCCTCGCCGATGATGGTGGCGATCAGCGGCACCTTCAATTCGGTCATGACGGCGAGGTTGCGGCCGATCGCCTCCGATTGGCCGCGCTCTTCGGCATCGATCCCGGGGTAGGCCCCCGGCGTATCGACGAATGTAAAAACGGGAATGCCGAATTTCTCCGCCAGGCGCATCAGCCGCAGCGCCTTCCGATAGCCTTCCGGACGGGGCATGCCGAAATTTCGGTGGATCTTCTCCTTGGTGTCGCGGCCCTTCTGATGGCCGATCACCATGCACGACTGGCCGTTGAAGCGCGCCAAGCCGCCAACGATGGCATGGTCATCCGCGTAACAACGGTCACCATGCAGTTCCTGAAAGTCGGTGAAAACCAGGTCGATATAGTCCAGGGTGTAGGGACGTTGCGGATGCCGCGCGACCAGGGCGCACTGCCAAGGCGTGAGCTTGGCGTAGATCTCCTTGGTCAAGCTCTGGTTTTTGGCATCGAGACGGGAAATTTCCTCGGAAATATCTACCGCCGAATCGTCCTGCACAAACCGCAACTGCTCGATTTTTGCTTCAAGCTCGGCGATCGGCTGTTCAAATTCCAGGAAGCTTGTTTTCATCGCCGCATTTTAGCAGTCTCGCCGCTTGCGGGCCAACGAGACACCAACTGGACGAGGGATGCCTGAGCACAAAAGCAAAAGCCCTCCCCCGGCATTCCGGAGGAGGGCTTCATGGGGAAGTCTGGCGTTGACCTACTTTCTCACACGGTGAAGTGCAATATCATCGGCGCGGTCTCGTTTCACGGTCCTGTTCGGGATGGGAAGGGGTGGTACCAAGACGCTATGGACACCAGACTAAAAAGGTGCGCTGCGGGATGGGGCAAAAGCCCGGGGCCGGAGCACATGATTCGGGAGAAGTAAGTTCTGGATTGTGATTGCCTGTCTTTGGTTACTGCTTATAGACAAAGGCTCGGATGTTGCTTTGAGCTCAATGTTATAGGGTCAAGCCGCACGGGCAATTAGTATCGGTTAGCTTAACGCATT
>CAZGQB010000119.1:0-6394 GCA_964527055.1 uncultured Sulfuritalea sp. | reverse complement strand
GGCCGGCTACCACTACCTGTCGCTGCAGTTCCAGGACGAGGTGCTGATCGGTGCCACCAGCATCGGCTGGACCGATCATGTCGGTGCCCTGCGCGGTCTGGTGCAGACGCAGGCGCCACTGGGCGAGTGGAAGCAGCGTCTGCTGGCCGATCCAACATGTTTCATGGCGGCCTATCTGGGTACAGCGCAGAAAGCCGCATGAGGATTACCTTCAAATTGTTTGCCCAGTTGCAGGATTACCTGCCGGACGAAGCCAGAAAGACCAACGCCTGCGTCGTTGAAATCATCGAAGCAACGAGTGTCGCGCAGGTTATCGAACGGTTCAGGCTGCCTGCAAAGCTGGTGCATCTGGTACTGCTTGACGGCGCCTTCGTGCCGCCGGCGGATCGCGACGGACGCATCCTGCGCGATGGGGAAACTCTGGCCATCTGGCCGCCCGTCGCCGGCGGATGAAGTTTCCGCTGCGTTACGACGCCACGATTACCCGCGCCGACTTCATCCGCACGCTTCCTGCTGCTACGGGTGAAGACGATTTTCGCGAAGTTGATGGCCGCTTTGAGGGCAGGGGCTGGTCCATTCATCTGACACCGATTCCGCCCTTCGAAATCGGAATGGTACGTCTCGATCGCCATCGCGTCGAGATCGAGTTCCACGACTTGACGGCGGACGAACAGGATCGCTTCATGCAGCGTTTCACGTTGAACTACCAGCGCGGCGGCGGCTGAGCGCAGCGTCCTGGCAAAAAGTTATGTCTACGGCAAAGCTGGAGACGGTATCCCTTGCGGAGGGCGTTGGCGCTATGGCGAAGGATTCACCTGTCGCGATGCCGCACTGCTAGAATTCGCGCCGCGGCGGGTCTCCCCGCATTGAGGGGTGGTGAATCTGGTCAGGTCCGGAAGGAAGCAGCCACAGCCATTTTCCGCAAGTGCCGGGGGTCAGGCTCGCCGCCCCTTTTTCTGCGTGCTGCCCGCAACGGGCCGTGCAATTTTCGCTTACAAACTTCGTCGCCCCGTCACATCCGGCTTACAGCGGTCGGATCAAATGCCTCCTGCCACGAGGCATTCACTACAGGAGCACACCATGAAACTGAATCGAAAAATCATTGCCGGCTTTATCGCCGCCAGCGCCGTCATGTTCGGCGTCGCCCAGGCGCAAGGCCCGGGTGGCGGTCCCGACGGCATGCCGGGCATGAAAGGCGGCGCGATGCAGCGCGGCGGCATGATGGAACCCGGCGCCCGTGCCGAGCAACGCCTGACGCGGCTCAAGGCCGATCTCAAGCTGACCGGCGAACAGGAGCCCCTGTGGCAGGCCTACGCCGACAAGGTCAAGGCGGAGGCAGGCAAGGGCAAGCAGGCCATGCGCCAGAACATGCAAAGCGACAAGCCGATGCCCGCTCCGGAGCGCATGGCACTGATGGAAGGGATGATGAAGGAGCGCCTGGCCGCGATGCAGTCGGTGCATGAGTCCTTCAATCGCCTGTATGCCGCGCTGACGCCGGAACAGAAGGCGGTAGCCGACAAGCATTTCAGCATGGCCGGTCGGCATCCGCAGGGCAGGGGACGTGGCGGACCGCCTCAGGGCCAGCCGGCCGCGGCTCCCGGCAAGACCTGACACCAACGCACCAGGCAGCGGTTCATTTCACCGCAAGCAGGGGCAGCCGCCGGAAAGGGGCTGCCCCGTTTGCGTCGACGGGCCTGATAAAATCGCCGCATGAGTTATCAGGTCCTCGCCCGCAAATGGCGCCCCAAGTCCTTCGCCACCCTGGTCGGGCAGGAACACGTGGTGCGCGCCCTGACGCATGCGCTGGACCAGAACCGCCTGCACCACGCCTACCTGTTCACCGGCACGCGCGGCGTCGGCAAGACCACGCTGGCGCGCATCATGGCCAAGGCGCTGAATTGCGAAGCGGGCGTCAGTTCCACTCCCTGCGGCGTCTGCGGGACCTGCACGGAAATCGACGGCGGGCGCTTCATCGATTACATCGAACTCGATGCCGCCTCGAATCGCGGGGTCGACGACATGACCCAGTTGCTGGAACGCGCCACCTATGCGCCGACCAGCGGCCGCTACAAGGTCTATGTCATCGATGAAGTCCATCAGTTGTCCGGTCACGCCTTCAACGCGATGCTGAAGACGCTGGAAGAGCCGCCCGAGCACGTCAAGTTCATCCTCGCCACCACCGATCCGCAGAAAATTCCGGTGACCGTGCTTTCGCGCTGCCTGCAGTTCAACCTCAAGCAGATGCCGCTGACGCAGATCGTCGACCATCTGGCACGCGTGCTGGAAGCCGAGGGCGTGGCTTTCGAGCCGGTCGCCCTGCGCCATCTGGCCAGGGGGGCCGCCGGCAGCATGCGCGATGCACTCTCCTTGCTTGACCAGGCCATCGCCCACGGCGCCGGAAAGGTGGAGGACGAGGGTGTGCGCGCCATGCTCGGCACGGTCGGCGACGAACACCTGTTTGCGCTGCTCGACGGACTGGTGGCGCAGGACGTGCAGGCCATGCTGGATGTGGCGAAGCTGATGGATGCGCGCAGCCTGTCGTTCGACGGTGGCCTGCAGGAACTGGCGACGCTGCTCCATCGCATCGCGCTGGCCCAGTTCGCTCCCGAAGCCCTGCTCGATGACGCGGAGCGCGAGCGCCTGACGCCGTATGCACAGGCGCTCGATGCCGAATTCCTGCAACTCGCGTACCAGATCGCCATCCACGGCCGCGACGAGCTGTCGCTGGCACCCGACGACTATGCCGGCTTCGTCATGACGCTGCTGCGGCTGCATGCCTTCGCTCCCGGGCGCGCCGGTGCGACCATCCCGACGCCAAGACCCGCTGCCGCGGCGCCGCTGCGCCCACCGGCGCCTTTGGCGGCCGCTGCGGCAAGTGTTCCCCGGTCCGGCGCCGTCCCGCCGGCGCCGACTTCTGAACCGGCGGCAAATCCATCCGCTGCCGCTTGCACGTCCGACGCCGACTGGCATGGGCTGGCGGGCAGGCTGCCCGGCATGGCACGCCAGCTTGCCCAGAACTGCGAACTCGTCGAACGTGCGGAAAACCTCGTGCGCCTGCGCCTGACGCCGGCCCACAAGCACCTGCAGGCGCACCAGGAAAAGCTGCAGGCGGCGCTGCGCGAACTGTGGGGTGGCAACCTTCGCGTCGAGATCGCCGTGGCCGAACCGGCCGGGGAGACACCCGCGGCACGCCGCCAGAACAGCGAGCGCGAGCGCCAGGAAAAGGCGATCGCCGCGATCGAGCAGGATCCCTTCGTGCGCGACGTGGTGGACCTGTTCGACGCCAGTATCGACCAATCGACGATCAAACCCGTTTAGCTCAAGGAGTACCAGGAAATGATGAAAGGTGGCATAGCCGGATTGATGAAGCAGGCCCAGCAGATGCAGGCCAACATGGAGAAGGCCCAGCAGGAACTGGCGCAACTCGAGGTCGAAGGCCAGTCGGGCGCCGGGGCGGTGAAGGTGGTGATGACCTGCAAGCATGACGTCAAGCGCGTCAGCATCGATCCGTCGGTGATGGATGACAAGGAGATGCTGGAGGACCTGATCGCCGCCGCGATGAACGACGCCAGCCGTCGCGTCGAATCCACCACGGCGGAAAAGATGGGCGGATTCACGGCGGGGCTCAACCTGCCGCCGGGCATGAAGCTGCCGTTCTGAGAGACCACGGACCGGCGGTAGCGGACGTGACCCGTGATTTCGAGCGAAGCGAGCAAATGAACAACCCCCTCCCCGGGAGGGGGACAGGGGGAGGCTGTCGTGTCGATGAGTTCTTCAAGGCTAGACGACATGTCTAGCCTTGAAGAACTCATCGAGGCATTGCGCTGCCTGCCCGGCGTCGGACCCAAGTCGGCACAGCGCATGGCTTACCACCTGCTGCAGCGCGACCGCAACGGCGCCGACAGGCTGGCGCGCGGGCTCGACGCCGCGCTGAATCTGCTGCATCACTGCGCGCGCTGCAACAACTTCACCGAGGAGGATGTTTGCGAGCGCTGCCTCTCGCCGCGGCGCGATGCGACGCAACTGTGCGTGGTCGAAATGCCGGTCGATGCGATCAGCATGGAGCAGACGCATGCCTACAACGGACTCTACTACGTGCTGATGGGGCGGCTCTCGCCGCTGGACGGCATCGGTCCCCGGGAGCTGGCCTTCGAGCGCCTTTTCGCGCGGGCCAGTGACGGCGTGGTCGAGGAGGTGATTCTCGCCACCAACTTCACCAACGAGGGGGAGGCGACGGCACACTATCTTTCCGAACTGCTGCACGCGCGCGGGCTCAAGGTCAGCCGCATCGCGCGCGGGCTGCCGGTTGGCGGCGAACTGGAATTTTCCGACGCCGCCACCGTTGCCCAGGCCCTGCGCGAACGGCGCGACTTCGTTTGACTGATTCCGCCAAACCGCTGGCCGGCGTCAAGGTGATCGAGTTCGGCACGCTGATCGCCGGTCCGTTCTGTTCGCGCATCCTCGCCGAGTTCGGTGCCGAGGTGATCAAGGTCGAGGCGCCGGGCGAGGGCGATCCGCTGCGCAAATGGCGCAAGCTGTATCCTGCCGCGGATGGCGAAACCTCGCTGTGGTGGTTCGTCCAGGCGCGCAACAAGCAGTCGGTGACGCTCAATCTCAAACATCCGGAAGGCACCGCCATCGCGCACAAGCTGGTGGCCGAGGCCGACATCGTGATCGAAAACTTCCGGCCCGGCGTCATGGAGAAGCTCGGGCTGGGCTGGGAAGCGCTGTCGGCGATCAATCCCGGCGTGGTCATGGTGCGTCTTTCCGGCTTTGGCCAGACCGGGCCCATGGCCAGCCAGCCAGGCTTTGGCGCCATCGGCGAATCCATGGGCGGCTTGCGCTACGTCACGGGTTTCGCCGACCGTCCGCCGGTGAAAACAGGGATTTCCATCGGCGATTCGATCGCCGCCCTGTGGGGGGCGCTGGGCGCCCTGATGGCGCTGCGCCATCGCGAGGTCAAGGGCGGAGCGGGGCAGGTGGTGGACGTCGCCTTGTACGAAGCGGTGTTCGCCATGATGGAAAGCCTGGTGCCGGAATTCGATGTCTTCGGTTTCATCCGCGAGCGCACGGGCAACGTGATGCCGGGCATAACGCCGTCGAACACGCACACCACCCGCGACGGCAGGCACCTGATCATCGGCGCCAACGGTGATGCCATCTTCCGCCGCCTGATGCTGGCCATCGGCCGCGGCGATCTGGCCGACGACCCCCAACTCGGCAGCAATGCCGGCCGGGATGTCCGTGCCGCGGAAATCTATGCCGTGATCGATGCGTGGGTGGCGGCGAACGACGCGGAGGACGTTTTACGCACCGCGGCAGCGGCTCAGGTACCGGCCAGCCGGATTTATTCGGTGGCGGACATGGTGGATGACCCCCAGTTCATTGCCAGGAAGATGCTGGAAACCGCGCAACTACCTGATGGGAAAGATTTACTTGTCCCCGGTGTGGTGCCCAAGCTTTCGCTGACGCCGGGCGAGACGCGCTCGCTTGGTCCGAGCCTCGGAGAACATACGGACGAGACCCTCGGACGACTCGGCTACCCGCCCAAAGAGATTGTTCGACTTCGGACAGATGGCGTTATCTGATTGATTGTAAGGGATAATATACTGTCAGGCCAGTCAGCGTCGATAAGTCGGCTCAGTTCGGGGCTTTAATCGCCCTGTGAGATTCGCTACAATTACGCTCTTTTAGTTACGGCCGCTGCGCTCAACGTCGATGGAACCGACCTTGGCCTTCACTGAAACTACGTTTTGAAACTTCGTTTTCGATTTCGCATTTGAGCATTCAGGGACGATTACCATGAGTAGTGACGATACAGTCGATTGCGGTCGGCGGCGTCTGCTTGTTGCCACGGCTGCCGCGGGCGGCGTGGCGGGGGTGGCGGTGGCGGTGCCTTTCGTGACCAGCATGCTGCCCTCCGAGCGGGCCAAGGCCGCCGGTGCGCCGGTGGAAGTGGATATCAGCAAGCTTGGCCCCGGCCAGATGATGACCGTCGAATGGCGCGGCAAGCCGGTCTGGATCATCAATCGCACCAAGGAAATGCTCGATTCATTGACAAAGGTCGGCGAGAAGCTGGCTGATCCGAAGTCGGACAAGAACATGCAGCCCGAGTATGCGAAGAACGAGACCCGCTCGATCAAGCCGGAAATCCTCGTCGCCGTCGGCATTTGTACCCACCTCGGCTGCTCGCCGACCGAGAAGTTCAAGACCGGCGCCGAGTCGGGCATCGATCCCAACTGGCCGGGCGGATTCCTCTGCCCCTGCCACGGCTCCACCTTCGACCTCGCCGGTCGCGTGTACAAGAGCATGCCGGCCCCGGACAACCTCGAAATCCCACCGCACATGTACCTTGGCGATGCCAAGCTGATCATTGGCGAAGACAAGAAGGCCT
>CAZGQB010000118.1:1598-6402 GCA_964527055.1 uncultured Sulfuritalea sp. | reverse complement strand
GAGGCGCCGCCGTCGCCGGCAATGGCCAGCGCCGTGACATCGCGCCCCACCCGCTTGTACTGGCGCTTGACGCCGGCCAGCATGGCCGCGGTGTTGGTCAGCAGCGGATGGAACACCGGAATCTTGGTCCCGGTAGTGCCGTTGAAACCGACCGAACCCATGCCCGGCACGCAACCCGGCGGTGTCGCCAGCACGGTATCCGGCCCCACGCGACGCAGCGTGTGGCGCATCAGCAGTTCGGTGTTGCAGCCCTGGCAGCCGGCGAGGCCGGGAGCGAAGAGATCCTCCCAGTCGCCGACTTCGTTGTAGATGCGCGAGGTGGTGACATAGGTCAGCGCATCGTGCGGGCAGGCCGGCACGCAGGCAGGTGCGCCGTCGCAGGTATCGCACTTGGCGACATGCCCGGTGCCGGCATCGAGGGCGATACCGGCGTAGGCGCAGCCGACGGTGCACAGCAGGCAATCGACGCACTTGTCCGCGTTCCAGTCGATGACGCCGTTGGCATAGTTCTTGGTCAGTGCCGCTGCCGGACAAACCGTGACGCACTTCGGATCGGCGCACTGCCGGCACAGCGCGAGTTCGAAACCGTCAGCCTCGCTGCCGACGATCTGGATTCGCGAGCGCGATTGATCGACAGTGCCGGTCTTGGCCGTGGCGCACGCCGTCATGCAATCGCCGCAGCCGTCACACTTGTTGGCGTCGAAGGCGATGGTGTTGTAGGCCCCTCCAAACATTCCCATGCTTATCTCCACAGCTTCGACATCAGTTCGCGGCCGACGGCCAGGGGATTCGCCAGGAAGCGCTCCTTGACCGGCGCCAGATCGACGCGGCGCAGGATCAACTGGCACATCACGCCGCCGTCGAAGAATTCATTGACACCGTAGATTCCCGTCAGGCGGTTGTCGGCACTGAAAATCGCCTTCAGGTAGCGGCCGCTGGCGTCGTCGAAACGCGTCACCATCTCGCCGCCCTCGGGCACCTTGCTGCTGCCGACGGAAATCGCATGGCGGCCGAAGAAGTGGTAGGTGTTGAGCGGTACGCCGCCGGGATATTTCTTCAATCCCGGATCCTCTGCCATCGCCATGCCGGCGATGCGACCCTGCTCGGTGGCGTCCGGCAGGATCGCGTTCATGATCTTCGCATCGGTGTAGAAGCCCTTGGCCTGGGCGCAATCGCCGGCCGACCAGACGTTGGCGACGCTGGTCTGCATGGTGTCGCTGACCAGGATGCCGCGGTCGTGTTCGACCTGGCTTCCGGCGAGATACTCCATGTTCGGCCTGACGCCGGTGGCGACCAGCAGCAGGTCGGCTTCCAGCGTCGTGCCGTTTTCCAGCGTCAGGGTGGCTCCGGTTGCAGAAGGCGCCAGCTTGACTACCCGGCTGCCGGTCAGGATCCTGGCGCCGTTGTCGGTAAAGGCTTTCTCGATCAAGCCGGCTGCGATCGCATCGAAATAGCCATCGGTCAGTTGTTTGGCCATCTCGACGATGGTGACCGAGGCGCCGGCCTTGACCAGGTTCTCGGCCGCGTGCATGCCGACCAGACCCGCGCCCAGCACCACGGCCTGTTTCGAGTTCTTGATTGCGGCGTTGAGTTTGGTCGCATCGTCCAGCGTGCGCAGCACATGATAGGAAACCTGGTCGAGGCCGGGAATCGGCGGAATGGCGGGTGCCGCACCGGTGGCCAGCAGGATCTTCTCGTAGGCGATCTCGCTGCCGTCGGCGAGTTCAGCCGCGTTGCGTTCCGCGTGCAGAGCTTTTAGTGCCGTGCCACGCTTCAACTGCACCTTTTGTTTGGCAAAGAACTTCTCGTCGCGCAGAAATATGGCATCGGGCGCCGAGCGGCCGGAGACGACATAGGGCAGCACCGTCGGCGAATACGGCAGATGCGGATCGCGCGTCAGCAGCGTCAGGCTGCCATCGGGGTCGTGCATGCGGATCGCCGTCACCGCTTCGAGCGCGGCGTGGCTGCTGCCGACCACCAGGTATTTGGTCTGCTCCATGGTCAATCCTTCTCGTTGAGCCATACAGGCTCGATCGCCGCCGTGGCATTGGGGCTGCCCAGCAGATTTTCCGTGGCTTCGATGACACGGTGGAAATGTCCGACCGTGATGTCGGCGCCGGCCAGGCCGCCGATGAAGCTCATCGACGGAATGTGGCGCCCGAGGCGATACAGCACGCCCATGGTCTCCTGGTACATCGGCCCGCAGTTCCAGCGGAAGCCGACCGAACGGTCGACCACGCCCAGCGCCTGTATCTTGTCGAATGACTTGAGCAGCGCATCGATTGGGAAGGGGCTGAAGGTCTTGATCTTGATCAGGCCGACCTTCTTGCCGGCATCGCGTGCCTCGTCGATTGCGTCCTTGGCGGCGCCGGTCATGCTGCCGAGGGTCATGATTGCGTAGTCGGCGCCGTCGAGGCGGTATTCCTCGACCAGGGGCGCGAAACTGCGACCGAAGCGCTGCGCCCACTCGGCGTGCACCTCCTCGATCACACGCAGGGAATTCTGCATGCCCTTGCACTGCCCCTTGCGATAGCGGACGAAGGTTGACGGCCCCTTGCCGCCCGAACCGCCGGTCAGCGGATCGACCGCCATCGGCCGCAGCGGATCGAGCGCCACGTGCCAGTTCACGTCCTTGGCGCCCATGAAGGCATCGACGTCCTCCTGGTTCGGCAACTCGACGCGCGAAGTGCCGTAGGAAAGATAGTTGCCGTCGAGGCAGATATTCACCGGCAGCATCACATCGTGGTGTTCGGCGATCTTGAAGGCCATGATGGTGGTGTCGAGCACTTCCTGCACCGTCTCGCAATACACCTGCACCCAGCCCACCTCGCGCACTGTCATCGCATCCTGGTGGCCGCCCCAGACCGACTGCGGCGTGATGCCGTCGCGCGTGACGATCGACATGACGATCGGCAGGCGCATACCGGAGGTGCGGAAATAGGGCTCGAACATGAAGGCGAGGCCGGGGCCGCAGGTCGCGGTATAGGTCCGCGCCCCCGCCAGCGCTCCGCCCTGCAGCACCGAGAGCACCGAATGCTCGCCCTCGGCATCGACGATGTCGGCGTCCATCTTGCCGTCGGCGATCAGCTTGGCGACGTGCTCGACCAGCGAGGATTGCGGCGTGATCGGATACACGGCGACCATGTCGGGTCGCGCCAGGGCGACGCCCAGCGCGGCGGCCTCGTTGCCTTCGACCAGCATGACCTTCTGCTTGGCCGGCTTGGCCTGGATTGGCGTTTCAAGGGTGGCGGTAGTCATGCGGCCTCCGAATCGAAGAAGTCGGCGCTGGCGATACGGTGGCTGGGTTTCACGTTGCCTCCGGAATCATGGTGATCGCCCGTTGCGGGCATTCGTTGGCGCAGATGCCGCAACCCTTGCAGGTTTGCAGGTTGAAATCGAACCAGGCCGGCTTTTCCTCGACGCATTGCACCGGGCAATACAGCCAGCACACGGCGCATTTCACGCACTTGTCGCGATCGACCACCGGCCGCATGCTGCGCCAGTCGCCGGGCAGCATCGGGCTCATGACGGTGGCGACCGGACTCAGGTCGTCCGGCACATTGGCCACGGCGAGATTGAACATCGGATAGCTGGTATGTCTGCTCATGCCACGGCCCTTTGCGGTATCTGGTGCACGGTGGTTTCGTTGTAGCCGCGCTCGAGAGCATCCATGTTCTGCTTGAGGCCGGCGTCGCGGAAGTCGGAATCTTCCAGCGAACGCTTGAGGGCTTCCAGCGAGACGACGCCTGTCGTCCTGGCAAAGGCACCCAGCATCAGCGTATTGGTGATCGGCTTCTTGAAGATTTGCAGTGCGATGCCGATAGCGTCGCAGAGGCCGACCCTGCCCACCGTGTCGGCAAGGGCAATCTCCGCCAGCGGCTTGTTGGTGGCCTGAATCAGCGTACCTCCGGGCTTGAGGCCGCTAAAGATATCGACCGACTTGGCCAGCGTCGGGTCGACGCAAATCAGGCAATCGGGCGTATAGATGTTGGTCAGCTGGCGGATCTCGCGATCGCTGCAGCGCAGGAAGGAAACCACCGGCGCGCCGCGCCTTTCGAAGCCGAAGGACGGAATCGACACCGCGTACTTGCCCTCCTCCAGCAGCGCCGCCGCCAGCATCGCGGCTGCCGTAACGGCGCCCTGGCCGCCGCGGCCATGAAAGCGTACTTCGTACATCCCGTCTCCTCCAGTGCGATGGGACTGCCTCGTCCCGTCTCTCGTTTGTTTCCCGGAAACCTATTATGCCGACTTATGTCCCCGCAACGGCCTTCCAGCCCGGTTTGACGGCGGGGCCCGCCGACCCTCCCCCGCGCACCGGCAGGCGCAGCAGTGCCAGCCCCTGGGTAAATGCCGCACGCCTGACCAGGGTATATTTCAGCATCCAGCCGCCCGCAACCATCATGAGCCCGGCGGCAAAAACCAGAACGGCACTTCCGGGCACGCCCGCCAGCGCGAACAAGACAAGCAGTGCAGGCATGACATGGGACATGAGCATGAACCTCGGCGCAAATTCATCGAGGACCTTCAAGGCGCCATCGGGAGCGCCATCGGCGACCAGACCGGCGAGGTAGGCTTTCCAGAAATACGCGCGGACGGCGATCAGGATGACCAGGAAACCCAGCGCCACGGGACCGATCGGCATCGTGCCGAACGACACCACGCAAGCCAGGAAACCGCCACCTTCGGCGAGGCCGGTAGCAATCATCAGGGCAATGCTGCGCGAATTGCGCCAGGCCGGAATGCCCTTGTTGGCCGCAAGGATGCGGGCCTGGCTGTAGAGGAAGACCAGGCCCAGAATGCCGCT
>CAZGQB010000118.1:0-1498 GCA_964527055.1 uncultured Sulfuritalea sp. | reverse complement strand
CCGGCGCCGCCGGCAATGAAGTTGGCCGCCGCGCGCCAGTCCCAGTTGCGCTGCTGCCGCGGCGACACGAGGTCGGAGATTCTCTTGGCCGGTTTCTTCATGACTGGTTCCATATGTAGTAGACGCCGGGTTCGGTGCCGAGTTCTTCGTGCATGCGGTAATGCTGGGTGCGCGCCAGAAGCTGGCTGACGTTGCTTTCGGGGTCCTCGATGTCGCCGAACTCCATGGCACCGTAAATGCAGGAGTTGACGCAGGCCGGCGTCACCTCCGGATGCACGCCGGGAATCCTTCCGGTGATGGCAGCCTCGTCGATGCGATCGACGCAGAAGCTGCATTTCATCGAAACCGCAACGCGCGCCGGATCGAAACCCTTGGCCTCGGATGGCAGCGGCTGGTCGCCGTATGAAAAGTGCGCGGCATGCACGATCGAGCGGGCGTCGTAAGGGCAGGCCATGACGCAGTTGGCGCAGCCGATGCACAGGTCGTAGTCGATCGCCACCAGCCCGTCGGCGCGTTTCGTGGTGGCCTTGGTCGGACAGACCTCCTCGCAGGGCGGATTGGCGCAGTGCATGCAGGCCATGGGCAGGAAGGTGCGGCGCACATCGGGAAACTCGCCGGTCTCGATGTCGAGCACGCGCCGCCACTGGATGCCGGGCGGCGTCGCATTGGCGCCCTTGCAGGCGGCCGTGCAGGTCTGGCAGCCGACGCAGCGGCGCAGGTCGATGGTCGTTACATAGCGTGTCATGCTGTCGCCTCCGAATCCAAGTACATGTTTCGCCGGCCATCCTGTCGGCGACAAGCGGCATTCGCGGGCGCTATGCCCCCGCTCGCTGCGCTCACGGGTCCCCCTCCGCTGCTCATGCCGCCGCTCCTTCCATCTTGCGTACCTGCACCTTGACGATGTCGGAACCGGAACCGGTGGCATCGGTCAGTTCCAGCGACATCGGCGCAATCGTATTGAGGCTGGGCCGGTCGAGATCCTTGGCAAAGGGCTGGGCCCAGTGGTCGAACTGGCCGAGGATCACCAGCGTGTCCGGTCGCACCCCCTGCACCAGCACCGCGGCGCCGTAGGTCGCGCCGATATGGGAGCGAACCTCGATGCGATCACCCTCGGCGATGCCATAGCGCGCCGCGGTCTTCGCGTTCATGATCACGCCATCATGGCCGCGGATGTTCCGTGAGACCTCGGCCATCAGTTCGATGCCGACGTTGCCGCCGGCGTGGTACTGCATGCTCTTGCTGGCCAGCAGCCACAGCGGGTAGTCCTCGACCTTGGCGCCGGCATTGACCAGCGCCGCGTCCCAGCGTCCGGGAACGTCATGCCATTCCGGCAGCGCGACATACTCCGAGAGCTGGTGGTCCCACCAGGCCATCTTGTTCTCGTGCAGACGGTTCCTGAGCTCGCGCCCGACCCGAAGCAGACGCTCCTGGTAAGGCAGTTCGTAACGCAGGCCCTGTTTTTCCATGGTCGGTGACAGGTACCACTCCAAACGCGACA
>CAZGQB010000117.1:0-6447 GCA_964527055.1 uncultured Sulfuritalea sp. | reverse complement strand
GAATTCACGGCCGACGACCTGCTGGGCGAAATCTTCTCCCGCTTCTGCATCGGCAAGTGAGCAGGCAAATGAGGCGCCGCCATGAGTGAAGTCGACCTGGTCCTCCTGCTGGCAGCCGCCCTGTTCGCCGGATTCGTTGACGCGGTGGCCGGCGGTGGTGGCCTGATCCAGGTGCCGACCCTGCTGGTGGCGCTGCCGGCCGAATCGCCGGCGACGGTATTCGGCACCAACAAGGTGGCGAGTATTTTCGGTACCGCCAACGCCGCGATCCGCTACGCCCGGCGCATCGCGTTGCCGTGGCGCATCGCGCTGCCGGCCGCCGGCGCCGCTTTCCTGTTTTCCTTTGTCGGTGCGGCGGCGGTGGCCTGGATGCCCAAAGAGGTGGTGCGTCCGCTGGTACTTTGCCTGCTATTTCTGGTCCTGGTCTATACGATCATCAAGCCGCAGTTCGGGGTTGCCGCCGGCACCCCGCTGGCGGCGGCGACGGAGCGGCGGGCGGCGGTGCTGGTCGGCGCCGTACTGGGTTTCTACGACGGATTCTTCGGGCCCGGTGCCGGCAGCTTCATGATTTTCGCCTTCGTCCATTGGTTCCGGCTCGATTTCCTCCATGCCTCGAGTGCCGCCAAGGTGGTGAATTTTTCCACCAATGCGGCGGCGCTGGCGTACTTTGCGCCGAGTGGGCATGTGCTGTGGGCGGTTGGCCTGGGCATGGCGGTGTTCAATATCGTCGGCGCCCTGCTCGGAGCGCGCCTGGCCTTGCGCCACGGCAGCGGTTTCGTGCGCTGGGTGTTCATCGTGGTGGCCGCGGCCCTGATTGTCCGCCTTGGCTACGACACCTTCGGCTAATGGGGTCCGGTGGCCGGGGTTGTTTCACGTGAAACTTCCGGATTGCCCCCGATCCTGGCGTTTCACGTGAAACAGGCGTGCCCCGGTCTGGTGACGGCGGTGTCCCGAGGCTGCGTTTTTGAATCGAGGGGCGTATGATTGCGCCTCTTTTGGTTCCGGAGCCGGGTCCTGGCGGACCGGAGCTCCGCAAACCGGTTTTCACTTGAGCGCAACCAGTGCAATTTCCCGCGTCCTTTGATGTGATCGTGATTGGCGGCGGCCATGCCGGCACCGAAGCTGCCCTCGCTGCGGCGCGTTCCGGTGCGCGCACGCTGCTGCTCACACACAACATCGAAACCCTCGGCGCGATGTCCTGCAATCCCTCGATCGGCGGCATCGGCAAGGGCCATCTGGTCAAGGAGGTCGATGCGCTGGGTGGTGCGATGGCGGCGGCAGCCGACGAGGCGGGCATCCAGTTCCGCATCCTGAATGCCTCCAAAGGTCCGGCGGTGCGGGCCACACGCGCCCAGGCCGACCGGCAACTCTACAAGCAGGCGATCCGCGGGCGCCTCGAAAACCAGCCCAACCTGACGCTGTTCCAGCAGGCGGCGGACGACCTGGTCCTCAGCGGTGACCGGGTCAGCGGGGTGGTGACGCAGCTCGGCATCCGCTTCCAGGCACCGGCGGTGGTGCTCACCGCTGGCACCTTCCTCAATGGCCTGGTTCATGTCGGCCTGTCCAGCTACCGGGCCGGGCGCTTCGGCGATCCGGCGGCGATCTCCCTGGCCGAGCGCCTCAAGGAAATCCGGCTGCCGGTCGGCCGACTCAAGACCGGCACGCCGCCGCGGCTCGACGGCCGCAGCATCGATTATGCGCAGCTGCAGGAACAGGCCGGGGACGATCCGGTGCCGGTGTTTTCCTTCCTCGGCAATCGCAGCCAGCATCCGCGCCAGGTTTCCTGCTGGATTGCACACACCAACAGCCGGACCCACGAGATCATCCGTTCCGGGCTGGACCGCTCGCCGATGTTCACCGGCGTCATCGAAGGCGTCGGGCCGCGCTATTGCCCGTCGATCGAGGACAAGATCCATCGCTTCGCCGGCAAGGACAGCCACCAGATATTCATCGAGCCGGAAGGCCTCGATACCTACGAGGTCTACCCGCAGGGCGTGTCCACCAGCTTGCCCTTCGATGTCCAGCTGGCGCTGGTGCGCTCCGTGCGCGGGCTGGAAAACGTGCACATCACCCGACCCGGCTACGCCATCGAATACGATTATTTCGACCCGCGCAATCTCAAGGACAGCCTGGAGACCAAGTCCATCGGCGGCCTGTTCTTCGCCGGCCAGATCAACGGCACCACCGGCTACGAGGAGGCGGCGGCGCAAGGCCTGCTGGCCGGCATCAACGCCTCGCGCCAGGCGCGCCAGCTGCCGCCCTGGTCGCCGCGCCGCGACCAGGCCTACCTCGGCGTACTGGTCGATGACCTGATCACACGGGGTGTTTCGGAGCCCTACCGGATGTTTACCAGCCGCGCCGAATACCGCCTCAGCCTGCGCGAGGACAACGCCGATTTGCGCCTGACCGCGATCGGTCGCGAGCTGGGTTTGGTGGATGACCGGCGCTGGGAAGCCTTCAACCGCAAGTGCGACGCGGTCGCGCGCGAGGCGGAGCGGCTCAAGTCGACCTGGGTCAATCCGCGCCAGCTGCCGGAAGCCGACGCGCTGCGCGTGCTGGGGCAGCCGATGGAGCGCGAGTATCGGCTGTTCGACCTGCTGCGCCGGCCGCAGGTGAGCTACGCCAGCCTGCTCAGCCTGCCAGGGGCGGGGGAGGGGGTCGCTGCCGCCGAGGTGATCGAGCAGGTCGAGATCCAGGCCAAGTATCAGGGTTACATCGAGCGGCAACAGGAAGAGATCGACAAAAGCCTGGCCCATGAATCGCTGCCGGTGCCGGCCGACATCGATTACGGCGAGGTGCGCGGCCTTTCCTTCGAGGTGCGGCAGAAGCTCGAGCAGGCGCGGCCGCAGACCCTGGGCCAGGCCTCGCGGGTGCAGGGCGTGACGCCGGCGGCAATATCGCTGTTGCTGGTGCACCTGAAGCGGCGCAAGGCGGCATGACGCTCTCGGCCGGACTGGATGCGGGGCTTGCGGCGCTGGGGCTGGACCTGCCTGGCGATGCCCGCCGCAAGCTGCTCGCCTACCTGGGATTGCTGGCGAAATGGAACCGGACCTACAACCTTACCGCGGTCCGCGACGAAAACGAGATGCTCACCCACCACCTGCTGGATTCACTCGCCGTGCTGCCGGTGCTCGAAAAGTCGGCGTTGGCGGGACGGCGCTGGGCCGATGTCGGCAGCGGCGCCGGCCTGCCCGGGATACCGCTCGCCATTGCCTGCCCCGAGCTGAAGCTGACGCTGGTGGAGGCCGTCGGCAAGAAGACCGCCTTCCAGCGCCAGGCGAAAATCGAACTCGGACTGGACAACGTCGAGGTCGCCGGCGGTCGGGTCGAGGACCTGCCGGGCGGCGGCTTCGATGCCGCGATCTCGCGCGCCTTTGCCGATTTGGCGGATTTCATCCGGCTCGCCGGCCATCTGCTCGCGGCCCGGGGGATCCTGTATGCGATGAAGGGTCTTGTTCCGGAAGAGGAAATCGGCCGCCTGCCGCAAGGCTGGAACCTGGTCGACTGCCTGCCGCTGCAGGTTCCCGGCCTTGACGTGCAACGCCACCTGCTGGTACTTGAGAAAGCCTGAAGATGCACATTTTTGCAATTGCCAACCAAAAGGGCGGGGTGGGCAAGACCACCACCGCGGTCAATCTGGCGGCGGCCCTGGCCGCCAACGGGCAGCGCACCCTGCTGGTCGATCTCGATCCGCAGGGGAACGCGACCATGGGCAGCGGAGTCGACAAACGCAGCCTGCGTTCATCCGTTTACCAGGTGCTGCTGCAGCTGGCGAGCCTGGAGGGTGCCCGCATCGCGTCGCCAAGCGGGCATTTCGACGTGCTGCCGGCCAATCGCGACCTGGCCGGGGCCGAGGTCGAGCTGGTCGATCTGGACCAGCGCGAGATGCGGCTCAAGGCGGCACTCGCCGCACACCGCGCCGATTATGACTTTGTCCTGATCGACTGTCCGCCCTCACTGTCGATGCTGACCCTCAACGGCCTGTGCGCCGCCCATGGCGTCATCATACCGATGCAATGTGAATACTACGCCCTGGAAGGCCTGTCGGACCTGGTGAACACCATCAAGAAGGTGCACGCCAACCTGAACCGCGAGCTCAAGATCATCGGCCTGCTGCGCGTCATGTTCGACCCGCGCAACACCCTGTCGAACCAGGTCTCGGCGCAGCTGGAGGAGCATTTCGGCGACAAGGTGTTCAAGACCCTGGTGCCGAGAAACGTCAGGCTTGCCGAGGCGCCCAGCTACGGCGTTCCCGGCGTGCTGTTCGACAAGGCCGCCAAGGGCGCGCAGGCTTACCTGGCTTTCGCCGTCGAACTGATAGATCGAGTTCAATCCTGGAAGGAAACCACGTGAATCCACCGAAACAAAAGGGCCTCGGCAGAGGCCTTGACGCCCTGCTGGCGGCCAACAATGCGCCCGAGACGCAGCGCCAGGAATCGCTGCCGGTGGCGTCCCTGCAGCCGGGCAAGTATCAGCCACGCACGCGCATGGATCCCGGCTCGCTGGAAGAACTGGCGGCCTCGATCAAGGCCCAGGGGCTGATCCAGCCGATCTCGGTGCGCCCGATCCCCGCAGGACGCTTCGAGATCATCGCCGGCGAGCGGCGCTGGCGAGCGGCGCAGATCGCCGGCCTGGCCGAAGTTCCGGTGTTGATCCGCGACATTCCGGACGATGCCGCGCTGGCGATGTCGCTGATCGAGAACATCCAGCGCGAGGACCTCAATCCGCTCGAAGAAGCGGCCGGCATCCAGCGCCTGATCGACGAATTCACCATGACCCACCAGCAGGCCGCGGATGCGGTCGGTCGTTCGCGCTCGGCGGCATCCAACCTGCTGCGCCTGTTGCAGCTCGCCAAGCCGGCGCAGGACATGCTGATGGCGGGCGACATCGAGATGGGCCATGCTCGCGCGCTGCTGCCGCTGTCCAAGGGCGAACAGGGCCGCATCGCGGCACTGGTGGCGGACAAGGGTTATTCGGTTCGCGAAACCGAGCGGATGGTGGCCCGCGAACTCAACCCCCCGGCAAAAAAAGCCGCCGGCAGGAAACCCGACCGCGATCTGTTGCGCCTTGAAGAAGAGCTTTCCGACCGCCTCGGCGCGACGGTCAAGATCAGCGCCAACCGCAAGGGAGGCGGCAGTCTGGCGATACGATTCGGCAGCCTCGACCAGTTGGATGGTTTGCTGGCGCGGCTTGGTTGAATCGACCCAAAAATGGCGCGCTGCAACATAAAATGTTTGACAACCCCTAATCAATGCCCTATATTCGCGGGCTTTCGGACGCGGCCCGGTCTTATAGATGTTTAAGGCCGTATTCCATCAAGGCATCGCCACGCTGGTCGTCGCCGGACTCGCCGGGTTCTGGGGTGGGTTGCACGCGACGTTGTCGGCAGGATTGGGCGGCGCGGCAATCGTGGTACCGAACCTGTTTTTCGCCCTAAGCCTGTGGGCCGCAGCAAAAAGCGGCCGGGCGTCGGTCGGCAGGTTTTTTGTAGGCGAGTTGATCAAGGTCGCGGCAACGCTGGCGTTGCTCGTGATCGTGGTGGGGGCGTATCGGGAACTCAATTGGCTGGCACTGCTGGCCGGGGTGTTCCTGGCGCTGAAGGCAAACCTGATAGTGATTTTGACGAAGGCCTGAACGAGCATGGCAGCCCAAGGTCCCAACGCTTCCGAATACATCATCCACCACCTGACGCACCTCAAGAACACGGCGCAGACCTCGCTGGTGGATTGGTCGGTGTTCCATCTCGATTCTCTTTTCTGGTCGATTTCCCTCGGCTTGCTGGCTGTGCTGATTCTGGCCAGCGCCGCCGCCAAGGCCACCTCCGGCGTGCCGGGTCGCTTCCAGGCCGCCGTCGAGATTCTGGTCGAAATGGTCGAGTCGCAGTCCAAATCGATCGTCCATGGCGACCGCAGTTTCATCGCTCCCCTGGCCCTGACGGTGTTCGTCTGGATTTTCTTCATGAACGCGATGGACCTGCTCCCGGTCGACCTGCTGCCACGACTCTGGGAAGTCGCCTATGGCGCCGCTGGCCACGATCCCCACCATGCCTACATGCGCGTGGTACCCACCGCCGACCTCAATGCCACGCTCGGCATGTCCCTCGGCGTACTTATCCTCTGCATCTGGTACAGCGTCAAGATCAAGGGCATCGGTGGCTGGATGCATGAGCTGTTCACCGCTCCCTTCGGCGCCCATCCGTTGCTGTGGCCGGTCAATTTCGCCATGCAGATGATCGAGTTCGTCGCCAAGACCGTCTCGCACGGCATGCGACTGTTCGGCAACATGTATGCTGGCGAACTGATCTTCATGCTGATCGCCCTGATGGGCGCAGCCTGGTCGGGCACCTTCGGCAGCGGCCTGCTCTGGCTGGGGGGCGTTTTTGCCGGCACCGCCTGGGCCATTTTCCACATCCTGATCATCACGCTGCAAGCTTTCATCTTCATGATG
>CAZGQB010000116.1:0-6510 GCA_964527055.1 uncultured Sulfuritalea sp. | reverse complement strand
GCCGTCGATTTCAATATCTAGCATATCGCCGCCTTAAACCGTCGCCTTGAAGAAGGTGCTGCCGGCGCGCTGCAACTCCGGCGAAACAAGGCACTTCCCATGTTCAATGTGATAAGCGAATTCGTCGCCGAAATGCTTGACAAAGCTCTGTACCGGCATCGACGCGGCGTCGCCAAGCGCGCAGATCGTCCGTCCCATGATGTTCGTCGTGACGCTACGCAGCAGATCCAGATCTTCGGAACGCCCTTGCCCATGTTCGATGCGATGCACGACACGATACAGCCAGCCGCTGCCTTCGCGACACGGCGTGCATTGGCCGCAGGACTCTTCATAGTAGAAATAGGACAGGCGCTCCAGCGCCTTGACCATGCACACCGTCTCATCCATCACGATGACCGCGCCGGAACCGAGCATCGAGCCGGCCTTGGCGATCGAGTCGTAATCCATGGTGCAATCCATCATCACGTCCGCGGGCAGCACCGGGGCGGAAGAGCCGCCGGGAATCACCGCCTTCAGCTTGCGTCCGCCGCGCATGCCGCCGGCCATTTCCAGCAGCTTGGCAAAGGGTGTGCCCATCGGTACTTCATAGTTGCCGGGACGATTGACGTGGCCGGATACCGAGAACAGCTTGGTGCCGCCATTGTTGGGTTTGCCCAGGTTCAGGTAGGCTTCGCCGCCCATGCCGAGGATGAACGGAATCGCGGCAAAGGTTTCCGTGTTGTTGATCGTGGTCGGCTTGCCATACAGGCCGAAGTTCGCCGGGAAGGGCGGCTTGTAGCGTGGCTGGCCCTTCTTGCCTTCGATGGATTCGAGCAGGCCGGTTTCCTCGCCACAAATGTAGGCGCCCCAGCCGTGGTGCGCAAAAAGATCGAAGCTGAAACCGGAACCGAGGATGTTGTCGCCCAGATAGCCGGCGGCGCGAGCCTGGTCGAGGGCTTCCTCGAAACGCTGGTAGATCTCGAAGATCTCGCCGTGGATGTAGTTGTAACCACGCTTGGCGCCCACCGCATAGCCGGCGATGATCATGCCTTCGATGGTCGAGTGCGGGTCGAAGCGCAACAGGTCGCGATCCTTGAAGGTTCCCGGCTCGCCCTCGTCGGTGTTGCAGACGACGTATTTCTCCGGCGCCGCCTTGGGCATGAAGCTCCACTTGAGGCCGGTCGGGAAGCCCGCGCCTCCCCGTCCGCGCAGCACCGACTTCTTGACCTCGGCAATCAGGTCGTCCTGGCTCATCTTGCTTTCGAGCACGCGGCGTAACTGCTTGTAGCCGCCGCGCGCTTCGTAGTCCTTGAGGCTCCAGCCGGCATCACCCCTGGCCCAACCGGTGGTCAGCAGCGGATCGATGGTGTCAATCAGAGCCATCTTATTTGCACTCCGCCAGCAGCTTGTCGATCTGGTCGGGCAACATGAAGCTGCACATGCGCTTGTTATTTACCAGCATCACCGGTGCATCGCCGCAAGCGCCCATGCACTCGCCTTCCTTCAGTGTGAACTTGCCGTCGGCGGTGGTTTCGTTGAAGTCGATGCCTAGCTTTGACTTGACGTAATCGGCGGCGTGCACGCCGCCCGAAAGCGCGCAGGGCAGATTGGTACAGACGGTGATCTTGTACTTGCCGACCGGATGCAGGTCGTACATGTTGTAAAAGCTCGCCACCTCGTAGGCAGCTATCGGTGCCATGCCGAGATAGGCGGCCACGGCGGCAATGGTTTCCTTCGGCAACCAGCCCTTCTCGTCCTGGGCGATCACGAGGGCTGCCATGACAGCCGACTGCTTCTGGTCGGCCGGGTATTTGGCGACTTCGCGGTCGATCCTGCGCAAGGCCTCGGTGCTCAATTTTTCGTAGTCGTTATTCATGCGGCGGTCTATCTGTCTACGTCGCCAAGGACCAGGTCGATGGTGCCGATCACCGCGGTGGCATCGGCCAGCATGTGGCCGCGGCACATCTCATCGGTGGCAGCCAGGTGCGGGATGCCCGCGGTGTGCAGCTTGATGCGGTAGGGCTTGTTGGCGCCGTCGGACACGGCCCAGACGCCCATCTCGCCCTTGGGATGCTCGATCACTGCATAAGCTTCGCCGGGGGGAACGTGCATGCCCTCGGTGAACAGCTTGAAGTGGTGGATCAGCTCTTCCATGCTGCCCTTCATTTTTTCCCGGCTGGGCGGCGCCACCTTGTGATCATCGGAAATGACCGGGCCGGGGTTGTTGCGCAGCCAGGCTATGCACTGCTTGATGATGCGGTTGGACTGCGCCATTTCTTCCATGCGTACCAGGTAGCGGTCGTAGGTGTCGCCGTTGACGCCCACCGGGATGTCGAAATCTAGCCGGTCATAGACCTCGTAGGGCTGCTTCTTGCGCAGGTCCCATTCGATGCCGGAGCCGCGCAGCATGGCGCCGCTGAAGCCAAGCTGCAGGGCGCGCTCGGGGCTGACCACGCCGATGCCCACCGTGCGCTGCTTCCAGATCCGGTTGTCGGTCAGCAGGGTGTGGTATTCGCTCAGGTAGACCGGGAAGCGGTTGGTGAAGTCCTCGAGGAAATCCAGCAGGGTTCCGTTGCGTGCCTCATTCAACTCCTTGACCGTCTGCGCGTTCTTGAAGCGGTTCTCCTGATACTTCGGCATCTGGTCCGGCAGGTCGCGATAGACGCCGCCGGGCCGATAGTAGGCCTGATGCATGCGGATTCCGCAGGTCGCCTCAAGGATGTCGAACAGGTCCTCGCGCTCGCGGAAGGTGTACAGCACCATGGTCATGGCGCCGATGTCGAGGGCGTGGGTGCCGATGTTGAGCAGGTGGTTCTTGATCCGCGTGATTTCGTCGAACATGACGCGGATGTACTGGGCGCGGATCGGTACCTCGACGCCGAGCAGGCGCTCGACGGCCAGGCAATAGACGTGCTCGCTGGGAATCATCGAGGTGTAGTCGAGGCGGTCCATATACGGCAGGGTCTGCAGCCAGGTGCGGGTTTCCGCCAGCTTCTCGGTGCCGCGATGCAGGAGGCCGATGTGCGGATCGGCGCGAACGATGACCTCGCCGTCGAGTTCCAGCACCAGGCGCAGCACGCCGTGCGCCGCGGGGTGCTGCGGGCCGAAATTGAGCGTGTAGTTTCTGACGTCAGCCACGGCCGGCCTTTCCGTAGTTTTGTTCGCGCACGATGCGCGGCGTCACTTCGCGCGGCTCGATGGTCACGGGCTGGTAGACAACGCGCTGCTGCTCCGGGTCATAACGCATTTCGACATAGCCGGAAATCGGGAAGTCCTTGCGGAAAGGGTGGCCCACAAAGCCGTAGTCGGTAAGGATGCGACGCAGGTCGGGGTGGCCCTCGAAATGTATGCCGAACAGGTCGAAGGCCTCGCGCTCGTACCAGTTGGCCACGTTCCAGATGTCAACCACCGACTCCAGGACGGGAAACTCGTCGTCCGTCGCGAACACCTTGACCTGCAGGCGCCAGTTATGGGTCAGCGATAGCAACTGGCTCACGGCCGCGAAGCGCGGGCCGCTGTAGCCGGTGAATTCGGAATAGTCGATGCCCGACAGGTCCATCAGCTGCTCGAAGCGGAAGGCCGGATCGTCACGCAGCTGGCGCATCACTTCGAGGTAGTTCGCAGCCGGCACCGCAACACTGACCTCGCCGTGGTTGATGACCGGTTCGGCAATGCGATCGCCGAAGCTTTCCTTGAGTTGCCGGCAAAGGCGTTCCAGTTTCGCGCTCATGCTTGGTCAGGTTCAGCGGGCAATGGTGGTTGTGCGGCGGATCTTGCTTTGCAGCTGGATCAGGCCGTAAAGCAGTGCTTCCGCGGTCGGCGGGCAGCCCGGGACATAGACGTCGACCGGCACGATGCGATCGCAGCCGCGCACCACGGAATAGGAATAGTGGTAATAGCCGCCGCCGTTGGCGCAGGACCCCATGGACAGCACCCAGCGCGGCTCCGCCATCTGGTCATAGACCTTGCGCAGCGCAGGCGCCATTTTGTTGGTCAGGGTGCCGGCGACGATCATCACGTCGGACTGCCGCGGGCTGGGGCGGAAGACGATGCCGAAGCGGTCGAGGTCGTAGCGCGAGCAGCCGGCATGGATCATCTCGATCGCGCAGCAGGCGAGGCCGAAAGTCATCGGCCACATCGAACCGGTACGCGTCCAGTTGATGATCTTGTCCAGCGACGTGGTGACGAAACCTTCCTGCAGGACGCCTTCGATGCTCATGCCACAGCCCTTCCGCGATAGTCGCGGCGATTTAGGTCAGCGCGTCGGGCGCCAACTGCGTTTGCGGGCGCTTCGCCCCCATTCACCGCGTTCATGGGTTCCCCTTCGCTACGCACGCCGTCACTCCCAATTCAGGGCTCCCTTGGCCCAGGCGTAGATGTAACCGACGACGAGGATACCGATGAATACGAACATTTCGACGAAGCCGAAGAGCTTCACGCCGGGAGTATTGACGATCTCCTGGAAAATCGTCGCCCAGGGGAAAAGGAAGGCGATTTCAAGGTCGAACAGGATGAAGAGGATGGCAATCAGGTAGTAGCGCACATCGAACTTCATGCGCGCGTCCTCGAAGGGGGCGAAACCGCATTCGAAAGCGGAGAGCTTTTCGCCGTCAGGCCGGTTCGGTGCGATCACCCATCCGAGGAGGATGGGTGCGCAGCCGAAGGCTAGCCCCACCAGGATGAAAACGAGTATCGGGAAATAGTTATCCAGCATTTTGGCGACAAGCCACTTGACCCGTTAGTTGTCGGCCGGCCACCTTGCGACGCACTGCAAGACAATCGACGCTCAAATCCATTTTCTGCACTTTCAAAACTGCCAAATTCCTGGTGCCGACGGTGAGACTCGAACTCACACAGCTTTCGCCACTACCCCCTCAAGATAGCGTGTCTACCAATTTCACCACGTCGGCATTTGCGCTAAAACGCGAGCGGCGCAAATTATATCGCAAGCTATTGACTGGGTCGTGCGCTGCAACAAAAAAATCCATGGGTGGCGCACCGCCGGTCCTACTTCGGAATGTCCTTGGCCTTCGAGTCGGGGGTGTCCGGGGTCGGCGCCGGAACTGCCGGCACCGTCGGCACGGGCGCGGAATCCATCACGCTGCCCGAGGCGCGCGGGCCCGAGGTGGCGATGTAGGAAAGCCCGAGGCTCGTCAGGAAGAATACGGCGGCCAGGACTGCCGTCAAGCGCGACAGGAAGTTCGCCGAGCCGGTGGCGCCGAACAGGCTGCCAGAGGCACCGCTGCCGAACGCCGCGCCCATGTCGGCTCCTTTCCCGTGCTGGAGCAGCACGAAGCCGATCAGGCTGAGGCCGGCGATGATATGCACGGTCAGGATGATTGTATGCAGCAGTTCCATTTCAACCCCTCAATAGATGTTCAGGCGGCGGCACAGATGGCGAGAAAGTCCGCTGCCACCAATGAAGCACCGCCGATCAGCCCGCCATCGATGTCCGGCTGCCCGAAAAGTTCAGCCGCGTTGCCCGCCTTGACGCTGCCTCCGTAAAGAATGCGCAGGCCGCTGGCGACTTCAGCGCTGTCCCGGGCAAAGCGGGCGCGAATCAGGGCATGAACCTCCTGCGCCTGTTGCGGCGACGCGGTGCGACCGGTGCCGATCGCCCATACCGGCTCATAGGCGACGACGGCATGGGCAAATGCCCCTGCGCCGGAACTCGCCAGCACGACGTCTATCTGGCGAGTTACCACCTCGCCGGTAATCCCGGCTTCCCGCTCAGCCAGCGATTCGCCGACGCAGAGCACCGGTATCAGCCCGGCCTTTTGTGCTGCCGCAAACTTCGCCGCGACCAGCGCATCCGTATCGCCATAGAAAGAGCGGCGTTCCGAATGGCCGACGAGGACGAAGCGGCAGCCGAAATCCGCCAGCATCGCACCGCTGACTTCACCGGTGAAGGCGCCCTGGGCATGTTCCGACACATCCTGCGCACCCCAGGCCACTGCGCTGCCCTCGAGCACCGCACGGGCCTGTGCCAAATAAGGATAGGGCACGCAGACCGCGACCTCGGCCTTGCCCGTGGTGCCATCGCGAACGGCCTGCAGCAGTCCCGCGTTGGTGGCGAGACTGCCATGCATTTTCCAGTTTCCGGCAACGAGCTTGGTGCGCATCTTGGCAAGGCGACGGTTTGACGAAGCCCAGAATTATAACGGCAGCGGACTGCGATTGCCAGACCGGAAACGCGCGCCGGCACACCAACCGGAAAACCGCAAATCACGCCATGCCGGCTTGACAATAATCAATAGCAGGTCCGTCAAAGAGCCGATACTGCCTTCTCGATACCGATAGAGAGCACCCACCGGACGCCATGGAAACCATATTCACCGATGTCGCAATCATAGGTGCCGGCGGAGCAGGTCTGCGCGCTGCCATTGCCCTTGCCGAAACAGCCCCGCAACTGCGCATCGCCCTGATTTCCAAGGTGTACCCGATGCGCAGCCATACCTGCGCCGCCGAAGGAGGCGCCGCCGGGGTAATCAAGCCCGACGACAGCTTCGACCTGCACTTCGACGATACCGT
>CAZGQB010000115.1:0-6664 GCA_964527055.1 uncultured Sulfuritalea sp. | reverse complement strand
TAGGGAAGCGTCAAGCCGTCATTCCGGCGCACGCCGGAATCCAGGGGATCAAGCGGCCGGACACCGGCTTTCGCCGGTGTGACGGCTGATCCGGAAACCCCATGGTCCGTCCGGCACAAATGAAAAAAGGCAACCCGTGGGTTGCCTTTTTCATTGCGCCGGAAAGCTTACTTCTTTTTCGCGGCGGGCTTGGCGGCAGGCTTCTTCGCAGCGGGCTTGGCGGCGGGCTTCTTCGCGGCGGCGGGCTTCTTGCCTGCCACGGCGGCCTTCAGGCCGGCGCCGGCGGTAAACTTCGGCACGGCCTTGGCGGCGATCTTCAGCGGGGCGCCGGTCTTCGGGTTCTTGCCGGTGCGCGCGGCGCGATTCACGGACTTGAAGGTGCCGAAGCCGATCAGGGCAACCGGGTTGCCTTTCGAAATCACTGCGGTGATCACTTCGGTCATCGCATCGATGGCCTTGTTCACGGCGGCCTTGGACAGCTCGGCACGCTCGGCTACTGCATCAATCAGTTCGCTCTTGTTCATTCGGTTCCCCTTTTGTTTTAGAAAAACGCATTGTTCCACTAAATCCCTTGCCGTTGCAAGCCCCACGCAAGAAACTTTGCGGAAATTTTTTCGTCTGTCGCAACTCGCAGACCCTTCCCGAAAGTCGTCCCCGGGGGCGGATAGCTCAGAGGCCTTTTACCGCATAGACGGCCGGCAGGTTGCGCCAGGCACCCCTGACATCCATGCCGTAGCCGAACACATAGCGGTTCGGCAGATGTACGCCGACGAAATCGGCGCTGACCGGCTTGCCGCGGCCGAGATCCTTGTCGGCGAAAACGGCGCTCAAGACCTCGCCGGCGCCTTGCTGGCGCAAGCGCCTGACGATCTCGGCCATGGTCACGCCCTCGTCGAGGATGTCGTCGACCACCAGCACGATACGCCCGGCGACCGGTGTCCGCGGCTCTACCAGCCATGCCAGCTCGCCGCCGGTGGTCACGTCGCCGTAGCGCGAAACGTGCAGGTAATCGAAATCCAGCGGAAAGATCAGTTGTGGCAGCAACTGGCCGGTGAACACCACCGCGCCGCCCATCACGGCCAGCACCAGGGGGTTGGCCGTCGCCAGACGCGCCGTAATTTCTCCGGCAACACGCCGTACCGCCAGCGCCGACTTTTCGGCCGAACACAGCAGTTCGGCCTCATCGAGGACCTGCCGTGCCTCCTGCGGGCTCATGTCCTGCTTTTCAGCATCGCCGCAAACTCCTTTCCGACCTGGGGATGGCGCAGGCCGAAGGCGACCGTCGCCTCGAGGTAGCCCAGCTTGGAGCCGCAATCGTAGCGCGTGCCCCGGTAGCGATAGGCCAGCACCTGCTCTTCCGTCAGCAGCGCGGCGATGCCGTCGGTGAGCTGGATCTCGCCGCCGGTGCCCTTGCCGACCATCGCCAGGTGGTGAAAGATGCGTGGCGTCAGGATGTAGCGGCCGACCACGCCGAGGGTCGAGGGCGCGTCCTCGGGCTTCGGCTTCTCGACGATGCGCTGGATGGTTTCCAGGTACTCGGAGATCGGCTTGCTGTCCACGATGCCGTAGGACGCGGTCTCCTCGCGCGCCACCTGCTGCACGCCGATCACCGAGCTGTGGTAGTAGTCGTAGATATCCACCATCTGTCGCATCACCGGGGGCTCGCCGTCCAGCAGGTCGTCGGCCAGCAGCACGGCGAAGGGCTCGACGCCCACCGCCGGGCGGGCGCAGAGCACGGCGTGCCCCAGGCCAAGCGCCTCCGGCTGGCGGATGTAGATGCAGTTGATGTTGCGCGGGATCATGTTGCGCACGAATTCCAGCAACTCGGTTTTGCCGCGGTATTCCAGTTCGCTTTCCAGTTCGTAGGCCTTGTCGAAATGGTCCTCGATGGCGCGTTTGGAGCGGCCGGTGACGAAGATCATGTCGGTGATGCCGGCGGCGACAGCCTCCTCCACTGCGTACTGGATCAGCGGCTTGTCCACGATGGGCATCATCTCCTTGGGGCTGGCCTTGGTCGCCGGCAGGAAGCGCGTGCCCATGCCGGCCACGGGGAAGACCGCCTTGGTAACCTTCTTCATGGCAACCCCCTTTCAAGTCGGTCTTCGGCGAAGGCTAACGCCCGCGTAGCGGGGGTTAAGCCAATCACAATTGATTGGCGGCCGTAACCAAAGGCTGCTTTTTTTACTTTTTTCATTTCTTCTTTCCTGGTTTGGAATTGATATCAGCCGTGAAGCCGATGCCCCGACGAGCGGGCGCCGGGGGATTCATCAGCTGCCGAATTGCGTCGATCAAGCCGGCGATGGCCTGATCATGACTGGAGAGCTTCCGTTCCATCTGATCCAGCTTGGCGGAAATGTCCTTGTGGGCTGAGAGCATTTCGCGAATCTGGACGAAGGCACGGACCACAAGCAGGCTGACTTCTATCGCACGCGAAGACTTGAGCACGTTGCCCAGCATCAGGGCGCCGTGTTCGGTAAATGCGTAGGGTAGCGATGCTGAAAACTTCAGTCTTGCGAGGTGGTCACAATTTGTGACCACCTCAACTTTCTCGTCGGCGTTCAACTGGAACATGAAGTCCATGGGAAAACGTTCGGTATTGCGCTTCACAGCCTGATTCAGTACCTTGGTTTCCACCCCATACAGCTCCGCAAGGTCGGCATCCAGCATCACGCGCTGGCCGCGCAGCAACAGAATCCGGCTGGCCACGGCTTCCGGAATGATAGTGCTCACGACGAAATCAACTCCCTGAATTGCGCTTCATCCAGAATAGTAACCTCCAGGACCCGCGCCTTGTCCAGCTTGGAGCCGGCTTCGGCGCCGGCCACCACGTAATCGGTTTTCTTCGACACCGAACCGGCGACCTTGCCGCCGAGCGCCTCGATCATGTCTTTGGCTGCGTCCCGCGTCAGCGTCGGCAGTGTACCGGTAAGGACGAAGGTCTTGCCGGCGATCGGCGAGCTCGCCGCGGCGGCCGGCTCGCCCTCGCTCCAATGCACGCCGGCGGCACGCAACTGCTCGATGACCTCGACATTGTGCGGCTCGGCGAAGAAGCGGACGATGGATGCCGCCACCACCGGACCGACGGCGGGAACCTGCTGCAGGCGGTCCGAATCCGCCGCCATGAGCGCATCCAGATTGCCGAAGAAGCGCGCCAGGTCCTTCGCCGTCGCTTCGCCGACGTTGCGGATGCCCAGCGCGAAGATGAAGCGCGCCAGCGTCGTCGCCTTGCTCTTTTCGATCGCGGCGAGCAGGTTGCCGGCCGATTTCTCCGCCATGCGTTCGAGGTTCGCCATCGCCAGCAGGCCCAGCTTGTAGAGGTCGGCCGGCGTCTTGACGATGGCATGGTCGACCAGTTGCTCGACCAGTTTGTCGCCCAGCCCCTCGATGTCCATGGCACGGCGCCCCGCGAAATGCAGCAGCGCCTGCTTGCGTTGCGCCGGGCAGACCAGGCCGCCCGTGCACCGCGCGATGGCCTCGTCCTCGGGTCGCTCGATGGCGCAGCCGCAGACCGGGCAGTTCTTGGGCAGCACGAATGCCGGATGCAGGGTTTCATCGCCGGGCAGGCCCTTCTTCGGCCGCCGCTCCATGACCACAGCCACCACTTCGGGAATCACGTCGCCAGCACGGCGCACCACCACGGTATCGCCAATGCGGACATCCTTGCGCCTTGCCTCCGCCTCGTTGTGCAGCGTGGCATTGGCCACCGTCACGCCGCCGACGAATACCGGCGCCAGGCGGGCCACCGGCGTGATCGCCCCGGTGCGGCCGACCTGCACCTCGATCGCCTCCACCGTGGTCAATGCCTCTTCCGCCGGATACTTGTGCGCCACCGCCCAGCGCGGCTCGCGCGTGACGAAGCCGAGGCGCTGCTGCAGCGCAAGCGAATTGACCTTGTACACCACACCGTCGATGTCGAAGGGCAGGCTGTCGCGCAATTCGCGCATGCGCGCGTGGAAGCCGATCAGGCCGTCGGCGCCCCTTACCACCGCACGGTGCTCGCAGACCGGCAGGCCGCAGGCGGCCAGCGCGTCGAGCACGCCGGCATGCGTCGCCGGCAGTTCCCAGCCACGCGTATCGCCGAGGCCGTAGGCATAGAAGGACAAGGACCGCTCGGCAGCCATGGCCGGGTCGAGCTGGCGGATGCTGCCGGCGGCGCCGTTGCGCGGATTGACCAGGGTCGCCCGGCCCAGCGCACGCTGTTTCGCGTTGTAGCGATCGAAATCGGGACGGCTCATGAACACCTCGCCGCGAACTTCCAGCAGCGGCGGCGCGGTGCCCTGCAAGCGCAGCGGGATGCGCCGTACCGTGCGGACGTTCTGCGTCACGTCTTCGCCGGTCTCGCCGTCGCCGCGCGTCGCCCCCTGCATTAGTACCCCGTTTTCATAGTGCAGGCTGATGGCGAGGCCGTCGAACTTGAGTTCGACGGCATAGTCGACAGGGGCATCGCCTTCGCCCAGGCCCAGTTCGCGCCGCACGCGGGCATCGAAGGCCCTGGCGCCGCTTGGCTCGGTATCGGTTTCGGTGCGGATCGACAGCATCGGCACCGCATGGCGAACGGGAGCGAATTCGGGCAAAGGCTTGCCGCCGACCCGCTGCGTCGGCGAATCGGCGCTGCGCAGTGCGGGATGCTCTGCCTCCAGCGCCTGTAGCTCCCGGAAAAGCCTGTCGTATTCCGCGTCGGGAAGGGTCGGCGCATCGAGCACGTAATACGCATGGTTGTGCCGCTCGATTTCGCGACGCAGGATTTCCGCTCGCGCGGCCGCCCGCTCCAGGTTCATCAGGAGAACAGACGCAGGGCCCGCGCACTGCCGGGGACGATGCCGGCTTCATTCATGCGCGCCTGCAGTTCGCCGGTCCGGGCGCGGATCGCATCGATCATCGCATCGGCCAGCGGCGTGCGCTGCGCGTCCACCAATACGCCGCCGAGAGCGCCGGCCAACTGGCGCGCCGTGGCCAGCATGCGGTCGAAGGCCAGCTTGCCGTCCGTCACGCGCGGCACGTCGAGGCTCAGGGTCAGGCCATTGGTCGCCAGCGACTTGATCGAATCGGCTTCGAGGCGTTCGGCGCCGAGATTGGCCACGGTGAACAATTCACCGCCATCCTCGTCGCGGGCGCGGAAGACGCCATCGCCCTCCAGCGCCAGCCCGGCCGCTTCGGCCACGCCGCGCAGCTTGGTGCCGGCGAAGACGCCGCCGCCGGCTTCCACCACGTGCAGGACAAACTGGATATCGACCGCGGCACAAAATTCATCGAGCGATTGCGCGCGCATCACCAGTTCGCCGCGCGATGGCAGTTCGATGGTCGCTCCCGCCTGCTGCGCCACCGCCTGGACGCCATCGAAGAAACGGGCGAGTTCGCCATCGCTGACCGGGCCACGGCGGTCGACGAGCTGCAATGCCACCGCCCAGTTCCGGTAGCGGCCCGAGTCGTCGGCGCCGATGCACCGCCAGGCCTCCTCGCCGTCAGCCTTTGCCAGCCAGTTCAGGGATTTCGAAAGCTCTCCGGCCCAGGCCGTCTGCATTGCCTGCACCGCCGGCGCCGGGGTCGGTTCGGGGGTCGTGAAACGCAGGACGCAGTCGGCTATCTCGTCCGCACACGCGGGTGGCATGCCAGGCACGGCATCCGTTGGCGCGGCCGGCTGTGTCGCGGCGGCCCCATCCTGTTCCGGGACAAGGTCCGTGGACGCTTCGTCCGCTTGCGTTTCCGCCGCAAACTGCGGCTCGCGGCGCAGGCCGTCGTCGGCGCCCGGTGCCGCGTTGCCGGTCAGCAGGGCATCGCCTTCGGCGCCCTTGAAGATCTTCTCTGCGGTCTGGCGATGCTTGCGGTCCTGCCGGAGGTTGTAGCCCCAGACCAGGGCGACCGCCGCAGCGCCGGCCCCGATCAAAGCGATTTGCAGTTCGCTGAATGCCATGTCAAATCACCCCGTTTTGGGCCGCGATGCGGCTTCTTCCGCCGCTCATGCCGCCTGCTGCTCGTCGGCGAGGCGCAGCGCCTCTTCGATATCGACTTCCACCACGCGCGACACGCCCTGTTCCTGCATGGTCACGCCGATCAGTTGCTGCGCCATTTCCATGGCGATCTTGTTGTGCGAAATGAAGACGAACTGGGTCTGCACCGACATGCGCTTGACCAGGTCGCAGAAGCGCACCGTGTTGGAATCGTCGAGCGGCGCATCGACTTCGTCGAGCATGCAGAAGGGCGCCGGATTGAGGTTGAAGATGGCGAATACCAGGGCGATCGCCGTCAACGCCTTTTCGCCGCCGGAGAGCAGGTGGATGGTGGTGTTCTTCTTGCCCGGCGGCTGCGCCATGATCTGGATGCCCGCGTCGAGGATTTCGTCGCCGGTGAGGATCAGGCGCGCTTCGCCGCCGCCGAACAGCTGCGGGAACAGGGTGCCGAAATGCCGGTTGACGGTGTCGTAGGTCTCCTGCAGTTGCTCGCGCGTTTCGCGGTCGATGCGGCGGATGGCATCTTCCAGCGTGCCGATGGCCTCGGAGAGGTCGGCGGACTGCGCATCGAGGAAACCCTTGCGTTCGGAGGCCGTGGCCAGTTCTTCCAGGGCGGCGAGATTGACCGGGCCGAGCGCTTCGATCTCGGCGCTGATCTGGGCGATTTCGCCCTGCAGGACGCTGTCCTTGAGCCGGTCGGCGCCACCGGCGTTGAG
>CAZGQB010000114.1:3875-6785 GCA_964527055.1 uncultured Sulfuritalea sp. | reverse complement strand
GGTCGACGTCTTCGAAGCCTCGCGCACCCTCGGCGGCCGCGCCCGCGCCGCGCGGATGGACGACATCGAAGTCGATAACGGCCAGCACATCCTGATCGGCGCCTATGCCGAAACCCTGCGCCTGATGCGCGCCGTCGGCGCCGATCCCGACCGTCTGCTGCGACGCACGCCGCTGCGCTTCGAATTCCCCGGCGAGTTCCTGATGAGTGCGCCGCGCTTGCCGGCACCGCTGCATACCGCTTTTGCCCTGCTGCTGGCGCAAGGCCTCGACTGGGGCGAAAAATGGGCCGCCATCCGCCTCATGCGCAGCCTGCAAGCCTGCCGTTTCCGCATCGAACCCGACACCACCGTGACGAGGTGGCTGGATGCCAAGCAGGCGCCGTCCCGCCAGCGCCGACTTTTATGGGAGCCCTTGTGCATCGCCGCCCTCAATACGCCGGCCGAACGCGCGTCGGCGCAGGTGCTGGCCAACGTGCTGCGCGACAGCCTGGGCGGCGCGCGTACCGCCAGCGACCTGCTGCTGCCGCAAGTCAATCTCTCGGCGCTGTTTCCCGACCCCGCGGCGAAGTTCGTCACCGAGCACGGCGGCATGGTACGCCCCGGCCATCGCGTCGCCGCACTGCGCCGCGAGACAGATGGCTGGCACATCGACGAGACCGGCCCCTACACCCACGTCGTGCTCGCCGTCGCGCCCTATCACCTCGCCGCGCTGGTGCCGGAACTCGCGCCCCGGGTGGGACATTTCGACTGGGAGCCGATCGTCACCAGCTACCTGCGCTACCCGGACACGGTGCGCCTGCCGCAACCGATGCTGGGCGTCGACGCCGGCCTCGCGCAATGGCTGTTCGACCGCGGTACGCTGTGCGGACAGCACGGCCTGGTCGCCGCCGTGATAAGCGCCCGCGGCCGGCATCTGGACCTGCCGACCGCCGAACTGGAACAGCGCATCCACCAGGAGATCGCCCGCATCCTACCCGGCCTGCCGCAGCCTCTGGCGGTGCACACCATCACCGAAAAACGCGCCACCTTCGCCTGCGTGCCGGACCTGCAACGGCCGCAATCGCGCACCGAAATCCCCGGGCTGTGGCTGGCCGGCGACTACGTGGCGAGCGACTATCCGGCGACGCTGGAAGCGGCGGTCAGAAGCGGCGTCACCGCGGCGCGAGACATTCAGGGCGCCTGAATCGCCGTCCCGCCAGCGCCGACTTTCAACGGCTATGCGAAGTCAATTCGACCCTGGTCCTTTATCGCCTTCTTTATCGCCTTTATCGCTCTCTTTATCGCTCTCCGGTTCCTTTGGTTGCGATGCTGCTGCGTCCCGCGCCCCCGGTGCAGGCTGATCGTCGCCGGAATCGGCTGTTGATGCGGGCGGCGCAACAGGGGCTGGTGCGGTTGCGGCAGGCGCGGAAATGTGCTCGGGCGGCCGTGCCCTGCGCGCCAGTTCGTCTTCCTGAAAGCCAACGATGCCCCAGGCCATTGCCAGCACGATGATCAAAAACCAGAACAGCAGCATCGCCGGATGATAGGTCCAAGAAACGAATCGAACGAAATGGCGTGATTTGAAAACCCGATTCACACCGCTGGCCGGACTGGTTTAACCCATCCAGGCTGGCAAGACTCTCTTCCTGACCGGCCGATCGCCGTCCCGCCAGCGCCGACTTTCTGCGCCTACGCCTCCAGCCGCCCGCCGGCCAGGCGCAGTGTGCGCCCGCAGCGATGCGCCAGCGCCTCGTCGTGGGTGACCAGGATCAGCGTGGTGCCGGCCTCGGCGTTCATGGCGAACATCAGGTCGATCACCTGGGCGCCGGTGGCGGCGTCGAGGTTGCCGGTCGGCTCGTCCGCCAGCAGCAGTTGCGGCTTCATGGCAAAAGCCCGTGCCAGCGCCACGCGCTGCTGCTCGCCGCCGGAAAGATGTTTGGGGTAATGCCCCAGGCGCTCGCCGAGGCCGACCCGGGCCAGCATGGCCTCTGCCGTGGCACGGGCGTCACCGCGGCCGGCGAGTTCCAGCGGCAGCATGGTGTTTTCCAGCGCGGTCAGCGCCGGCAGCAGCTGGAAGGACTGGAAGACGAAGCCGAGCAGCCTGCCGCGCAGTTCGGCGCGGGCATCCTCGCCGAGCGCGGCAAGATCCTGCCCGCCCAGATGCACGGTGCCCGACGACGGCAGGTCGAGGCCGGCCATCAGCCCCAGCAGCGTCGATTTGCCCGAACCGGAGGCGCCGACGATGGCCACCGCCTCGCCCGCCGTCACGGCGAAGGAAATCTCGTGCAGAATCGTGAGCGTGCCGTCGCCGCTGGGCACGACCTTGCCCAAAGCCGCTACATCGATCACCGCCTCCGTCGTCAGACCTTTCTCCATCATGTTCAAGAAGCTTGTCTCCTGTTTTCTGCTGTTGTGCTGCAGCTTAGCCGTGATTGCGGCGGAAAAGCGCATCCTGGTCTACGGCGACAGCCTTTCCGCGGGTTTCGGCATCGCCGTCAGCCAGAGCTGGCCGGCCCTGCTCGGACAGCGCCTGCAGGCCACTGGTTCCCGCTACACGGTGAGCAACGCCAGCATCAGCGGCGAAACCACGGCCGGCGGGCAGGCGCGCTTTGCCGCGGCGCTTGACCGGTTCAAGCCGTCCATCGTGATCCTCGCGCTCGGCGCCAACGACGGACTGCGCGGCCTGCCGGTGGCCGCCATGGCGGACAACCTGACTTTCATGGTGAAGGCGGCGAAGCGGCGGAAAGCCCGAGTGCTGCTGGTCGGCATGCGCCTGCCGCCGAATTACGGGCCGAAGTACACCGAGGACTTCCATGCCGCCTTCCGCAACGTCGCCAAACGCGAAAAAGTCCCGCTGCTGCCCTTCCTGCTGGAACCGGTCGCGCTGGACCGCGACGCCTTCCAGGCCGACGGCCTGCATCCGACCGCCGC
>CAZGQB010000114.1:0-3775 GCA_964527055.1 uncultured Sulfuritalea sp. | reverse complement strand
CGGTCGCGCTGGACCGCGACGCCTTCCAGGCCGACGGCCTGCATCCGACCGCCGCGGCGCAGACTAAGCTTCTCGACCACATCTGGAGCGCGCTGCAACCGCTGCTTGGCTGATTTACTTTGCCTGAAAGCCATTCCCCCCCTCCCCCAACCCCTCCCCCTCAAGTGGGGAGGGGGGCATCGCGAGTCGCTGCGCGACTATCCACTTGAATCCCATGTCCGAAAAACTGCCCAAGGGAGTCGCGACGGTAGCACAGCTCGCCGATTTCGACGCCATCATCGATGCGCGATCCCCCGGCGAGTTCGCCGAGGACCGCCTGCCCGGCGCGATCAGCCTGCCGGTGCTGGACGACAAGCAGCGCGCCCGCGTCGGCACCCTGTACAAACAGGTGTCGGCCTTCGAGGCGAAGAAGCTCGGCGCCGCACTGGTGTCGAGGAACATCGCGCACCACATCGAGACGCACCTGCTGGACCAGCCGCGCAGCTGGCGGCCGCTGGTGTACTGCTGGCGCGGCGGCCAGCGCAGCGGCGCCTTCAGCCACATCCTGCGCGAAATCGGCTGGGACGCGCAGCGCCTGCAGGGCGGCTACAGGGCCTGGCGCCGGCATGTCATCGAACAACTGGACCTGCTGCCGCCAGGCTTCCGCTTCCGTGTCGTCAGCGGCGCCACCGGCAGCGGCAAGAGCCGCCTGCTGGAAGCCATCGCCGCGCGCGGCGGGCAGATCCTTCACCTCGAAGAACTGGCGGCACACAAGGGCTCGGTGCTGGGCAACCTGCCGGACACGCCGCAACCGGCGCAGAAGGGCTTCGAATCAAAATTGCTGGCGGCCTTGTCGGCGCTGGACCCGGCGCGGCCGGTGTTCGTCGAGGCCGAAAGCCGCAAGATCGGTCGCCTGCAGCTACCCGATGCGCTGCTGGCGGCCATCCGCGGCGCGCCCGGGCTGCGCATCGAGGCGCCGCTGGCGGCCCGCGTCGAATTCCTCCTCCGTGACTACGACTACGCCGTCGCCGATCCGGCCTGGCTGGTCGAGCGGCTGGGCCACCTCAGGAGCCTGCAGAGCAACGACACCCTGGCGCGCTGGCAAACGCTGATCGCCGCCGGGGAGTTCCCGGCGCTGGTGGCGGAGCTGCTGACGCAGCACTACGATCCGCTCTACCAGCGCTCGCAGGCGCACAACTACGACTCGTTTGGCGCGGCGACCCGCTACACCACCGAGAAACTCGATACGGCCTCGCTCGACCGGCTGGCGGCCGAAATCCTCTCGGCTTCCGCCTGAAGCCGCGCGCGCCGGTCCCCGCCTAATCCGGCAGCGCAAACTCCGTGCGCCGCGTCGCGCAGATGCGCTGCACCACCGCCGGCCGCGGCATTGCCATCTCCCCCTGCTCGAAGGCCACGACGTTCAGGCGCCCGCGCACCACCTCGAGCAATTCCCCCGGACGCAGCAGGAATTCGGGATTCGACGGCTTGCCGCAGCGCTCGTTGCCGGCCATGAAGGTTTCGTAGATCAGCAGGCCGTCCGCTTCCAGCGCGTCGAGCAGCTGCGGGAGCAGGGGCCGGTGCAGGTAGTTGGTGACGACGATGGCGTCGAAGCGGCTGCCGCGATAAGGCCAGCCTGCGCCTTCAAGGTCGGCGACGCGGGTGTGTATTGCCGGGGCCCGGCGCGCAATCTCGGCGAGGGCAGCGGCATCGCGGTCGACCGCTTCGACCCGGTATCCCGCCGCGTGCAGGCGCAGGGCATGCCGGCCGCGGCCGCAGGCAAGGTCGAGGACATTACCGCCCGACTTGATGTTCGGCAGGAAGCGTTCGACCCAAAGTGATGATTTTTCGCTCATATCATTCGCCATGTCAGGTATTATTTTGAACCTGAATCATCGCGCAGGCCACATCGGCCCCCCAAAATGACTGCAAGATCCAGCCACTCGCCGAGCCTGCCGCAGGACAGCAGCGACACCCTGCGCGAGCAGCTGGACACCACCACCAAGGCCTACAGCCGCTTCGTGCCGCGCCAGTTCCTCAACCTGCTGGGCATCGAGGATATCCGCAAGGTCGAACTGGGGCAGCAGATCGAGCGCAAGATGACGGTGCTGTTCGCCGACATCCGCAATTTCACGGCGCTGTCGGAATCCATGAGCCCGCAGGAGAATTTCAACTTCCTCAACTCCTACCTGATCCAGATGGAACCGGTGATCGCCGCCCACGGCGGCTTCATCGACAAGTACATCGGCGACGCCATCATGGCGCTGTTTCCCGATTCGCCGGACCAGGCCCTGCACTGCAGCCAGGCGATACTGAACCGCCTGGAAGAATACAACGGCGGGCGCCAGCGCGCGGGCTACCGTCCGATCCGGATCGGCATCGGCATCAACACCGGCATCGTCATCCTCGGCACCGTCGGTGGCGCCGAGCGCATGGACGGCACCGTGATCGGCGACTCGGTCAATCTTGCCGCGCGCATGGAAAAGTTGACCAAGGAATACCGGGCGTCGGTACTGATCAGCGAATACACCCTTTACTGCCTCGACCGGCCCGAACTCTGGTCGATCCGCTTCCTCGACCGCACCCTGGTGCGCGGCAAGGAGGGCACGCAGTCGGTATTCGAGGTATTCAACTGCGAGCCGCCCGCCTTGCGCGAGGCCAAGCGGACCCACCAGAAGCACTTCGACCGGGCGCTGGCCTACTATCATGTCGATGACACGCCCGGCGCCCGCGAGCAGCTCCTGACCTACATCGCCATGGTGCCCGACGACACCGCCGCCCATGCCTACCTCGAACGCTGCGAAACCGCCAACGACGCCCTCGACAACCTGCGGGCCGACCCCCCTTACGTCTGGCGCGCCGAATACGCGACCGGCCCCGAGGTCGCCGACATCGCCCACCAGAAGCTGTTCGCCGAAATGAATGAGCTGGCCGCTGCGATCGACGCCGGGAAATTCAGCCGGGCGCTGGCCTTGCTCGAAAGCATTCAATCGTCCGCCTCCCGCGGCTTCATGCATGAACGGGAATTGATGGAAGCGGACTGCTACCCCTTCCTCGAGTTGCACACTCGCCAGCACGAGCGTTTTTTCCATTTTCTGACCGAATTGCAGCGAGAAATCGAACTCGGCGAAACGGACCGCGTCTATTTGGGCTTTCGCGTCAAGCGCTTGCTGACCGGCTGGCTGGTCAACCACATCCTCAGCGCCGATCGCCACTACGGCCATTACCGGAATACCCGGCAAGGGAAACGGGCCTGATTTAGGCCATTCCCACGATTTCAAAGTCGGCGAAGGTGTTATGCTGCGCTGCACCATACCGCTTCTCCGAAATCTGATCGCTGCCGCGCAAGACCATCATGGATAACGAACGCCACTACCTGCACACACTCTTCGAGCCGGAATCGATCGCCGTCATCGGCGCCTCGGAAACGGCCAACTCGATCGGCGTCACGCTGGTGCGCAACATGCTCGATTCGGGCTACAAGGGCAAGCTGTTCTTCGTCAATCCGAACCACGAAACCGTGTTCGGCCAGCCCAGTTACGCGTCGGTGGGCACCATCCCGCAGCGCCTGGATATCGCGGTGATCTGCACCGAAGCCGCGGCGGTGCCCGAAATCGTCGAGGCCTGCGGCCGCGCCGGCTGCAGGAACGTCATCGTCATCGCCGGCGGCTTCGCCGAGGCCGGACCGCGCGGCGCGGCCCTCCAGCGCGCCGCGCTGGAAAACGCCCGCCGCCACGGCCTGCGCCTGCTCGGCCCGAACTGCCTGGGCATCATGCGGCCGGGCAGCCAGATCAACCTG
>CAZGQB010000113.1:0-6829 GCA_964527055.1 uncultured Sulfuritalea sp. | reverse complement strand
CGCATCAAGAGTGTGCGGCATCGACACCTGGAACACGGGAATGTCGGCGGCCGGCAGCAGGTGCAGCAGCGGCACCCAGGCGCCGTGATCCAGCCCGCGCCCGTCATCGAGGCTGGCCTCGAAACCGGCGTCGGCCAGCAGTCGAGTCGCCTCCACCGCGAACTGCGGGTGGCCGCGTGCCGGATACTGCAGTTCATGCAGCGGCTGCGGAAACCCGCCGAAATCGTGCAGCGTGGTGGGCGCCTTGTCGGCCATGACCTTCACGTCTTCTGTCTGCCAATGCGGCGATACGACCAGCACCGCCTCGACGCCGGACAAGCCTTTGCCCATGGCCTGGAGCCGGGCGCCGAGCTTGCCGGGTTCGAGCGCGAAAGTCGGCGCACCATGGGAGATGAAGAAGACCGGAGTCCGGGTCATGGCCGGATATCCGCTCGATGGCTCAGGCGTTTTGCGCCAGGGCCGGCTTGAAACGCGTCGCGGCTCCGGCCGCAATCCGCGCATCGATGCTCAGCGGCCCGGCGCCGAGTGCCGAGATCAGCAGCATGCCGCCCGCCACCGAGATGTTCTTCATGAACAGCAGCTGGGCGACGTATTGCTGTTCCGCCGGTGCCGACCAGAAGGCATGGAAGACGACGCTGGCCGCCACGGTGAACAAACCCAGCGCGAGCCCGGCCAGCCGGACCTGGTAACCGACCACCAGCGCCAGCCCGCCGAACAGTTCCAGCGCGCCCACCGCAGCCGCGAGTACTGTCGGCATCGGCAGCCCGCCGCCGGCGATGAAGGCCGCGGTGCCCTCGATGTTGCCCAGCTTGCCGAAGCCGGACAGGATGAACATCAGGGCCAGCAGCAGGCGCCCGACAACGGGCACATAGGTTTTGTAGGCATCGTTCATTGTATTTCTCCTTGGGAAGTGAATAGGAAGGTCAGCGGGTGTGAATAAATCTACTGCGCCAGGCGCCCGTCCCGAAAATCGTTGAGCGCCTGGTAAATCTCCTGGTCCGTGGTCATCACGAAGGGCCCGTATTGGGCTATTGCTTCCTTCAGCGGCCGGCCGGCGATCAGCAGGGCCTTCGCCTCGGCGTCGGCTTCGATCACGACGCCGTCGGCCTCCGCCGCATTGGCCAGAATCGCCATGCGCTGCGCCGGCAGCGCTTCTCCGCCGATGCGCACTGCGCCGCGATAGACATAGACAAAAGCATTGTGGTCGGCCGGCAGGACCTGCTCGAAGCGCGCGCCGGCAGGCAGGTGCAGGTCGAGATACAAGGGCGCCGTCGCCGCGCGCGTCACCGCACCGGTGACGCCGTGGCTCTCGCCGGCGATCACGGTGACGTCGACCTCGGCATCGGTGATGAAGCGCGGCAGCTCGGCCGCGGCGAAATCGCGATACCAGGGCGCGCACATCTTGTCCCTGGCCGGCAGGTTCAGCCAGAGCTGGAAGCCCTCCATGACGCCGGCTTCCTGCTGCGGAATCTCGGAATGGATCACGCCGCGGCCGGCCGTCATCCACTGCACGCCGCCGTTTTCGAGCAGGCCCTCATGGCCCGCGCTGTCGCGATGCCGCATGCGGCCGGCGATCATGTAGGTGACGGTCTCGAAGCCGCGATGAGGATGATCGGGAAAGCCGGCGATGTAGTCGTCGGGATTGTCGCTGCCGAAGGCATCGAGCATCAGGAAGGGATCCAGCCGGCGCTGCAGCGGCTGCGTCAGTACCCGCGTCAGCTTGACGCCGGCGCCGTCGGAGGTCGGCGTGCCGGCGACCCGGCGTTCGACGCTGCGCGACCGGCGGACCTGTTCGCTGCGACGGATGGGCTTGCTTGTCATGATGGCTCCTCGATCGGGTTGATGAACGCGTTGTACTGATACGGGCTCAGAGCTTGTGAAGAAATCGTAGCGAGCGGGCCGCAGCGGGGTGCGGCCGGAGCGCAGCTACCGGAACATATGTTGTTATATGTGAGGATAGCGAGCACCGCCCAAGCCCCGATCCGGTACGCGCAGTAGATTTATTCACAAGCTCTCAGGCCAGTGCCGCGGCCAGGTCTTCCTCGGCCTGGGCGAAGCCCCGCGCGGCGGCTTCCGCGCCCATGTTGAGGCCTTCGGCGTAGATGAAGTGCACGTCGCTCATGCCGAGGAAGCCGAGCACGGTCTTCAGGTAGGGCACCTGGCTGTCGGCCTCGGTACCGCGATAGGCGCCGCCGCGCGCCAGGGCGACGTAGACCGTCTTGCCCTGGAGCAGGCCCACGGGGCCCTGTTCCGTGTAGCGGAAGGTCACGCCGTTGCGGGCGATGGCATCGATCCAGTTCTTCAACTGCACCGGCACGCCGAAGTTGTACATCGGCACGCCGAGCACGATTGCATCGGCGGCCTGGACTTCGGCGATCAGCGCGTCGTCGAGAGCGACGCGCGCCGCCTGTTCGGCCATGCGCTTGTCGGCCGGGGTGAACAGCGCGCCGAGCGCGGCTTCATCGAGGACCGGATGCGGCGTGACGGCAAGGTCGCGCAGCGTGAGGCTGGCCGCCGGATTGGCGGACAGCAGGCGGGCCGCGATGGAATTGGCGACGCGGGTCGAATTGGCCGCTTCGCGGCGGGCGCTGGCATTGATTTGCAGGATGTTCATCGGGCTCTCCGTGTTTGGGTGATGAGGTGGGTGATGGTCTGATGCGTACTTTATTGATAAAGAAAAGAGAACAGAAGCCCATGGTTCTGGTAAGATTGTTCCGAAAATGGAACAATATGAACCCAATGATCTGCTGATATTCGCCCGAGTCGCCGAGGCCGGCAGCTTCAGCCGCGCCGCCGAACGCATCGGCCTGCCCAAATCGACGGTGTCGCGCCGCGTCGCCTTCCTCGAAGAGCAACTCGGCGAGCGCCTGATGCTGCGTACCACGCGCCGCCTGGCATTGACCGAGTTCGGCCTGCAACTGCTGGAACACGCGCGCCAGGTCGCGGCCGAGGTCGATGCCGTCAAGGCGCTGAGCGAGCACCGCCGGGCGCGTCCCAGCGGCCGCCTACGGGTGTCGATGCCCGCCGATTTCGCCAACCTGCTGCTGACCGACATGCTGGCGGCCTTCATCGGGCTGCATCCGGCGGTGTCTTTGGAGCTTGACCTCTCGCCGCGACGGGTCGATCTGCTCGGCGAAAATTTCGACCTCGCGGTGCGCATGGGCGATTTGCCGGACGACAGTTTGCTGGCCGCGCGGCGCATCGCCGTGTTTTCCGGCGGCCTGTATGCCGCGCCGGGCTATCTGGCCGAGCGCGGCGATCCGGCGTCGCCGGAAGACCTCGAGCGGCACGCTGCCTTGCGCCTGCTCGGGCGCAACGGCGAGGCGACAGGCTGGACCCTGATCTGCGGCGAGCGCACCTGGGAAGACGCACCGCCGGCGCGGATGGTGGCCAATGCGCCGGACCTTTTGATCAACCTGGCCCGCGCCGGCGCCGGCATCGCGGCCGTACCCGATTACTTCGCCGCGCCCAGCGTGCGTCGCGGCGAACTGCGGCGTGTGCTGCCCGACTGGTGCATGCCCGCGCACACTGCCTGGGCCGTATTTCCGGGGCGGCGCCTGATGCCTGCGAAGACGCGGGCCTTCATCGACATGCTCGAAGCGGCGCTGGCCGGAACCCAGGGAAATCCGGTCGTCGCTTCCGCCGGCGGAAACCTGAAAACCTGATTCCGATGGCTGGTTGCGCCAGTGCCGCCGCGGTGCCGCGCAAAAAAATCAGTCGGGGATCAGGAAGGCATTTTTCACCGATGCCGCTTCGACGCCGCTGACATGGACCCGCTTGGCGCGGGAGCTGTCGCCGCTCAGCAGGCTGACCGCCGACCGGGCGACGGCGAGCCGATCGGCGAGAAACGCGATGAGGCAGGCGTTGGCCTTGCCATCCACGGGCGGCGCGGCGAGGCGGATTTTCAGCGCTTCACCGTGCAGGCCCGCCACTTCGGTCTTCTTCGCGCCGGGCTGGACGTGCAGCCGCAGGGTCACACCCGCCCTGTCGGCGACCAGCCAACTCACGAGACGATCATCGGCGGCATCAGGCTGTGGCGCAGGCCGGCGATGACGAACAGGGCGATCTGCAGCACCAGCAGCAGGGCCAGCGGCGACAGGTCCACGCCGCCCACCGGCGGAATGAAACGACGAAAGGGCTTCAGCAGCGGCCGCGTCAGCGTGTCGAACACGCCGGCCAGGGGCGCATAGGGATTCACCCAGGAAAACACTGCCGAAATGATCACCGCCCCGATCATCAGGTAGATGCCGATTTTTGCCACCTCCAGCAGCGCCAGCAGGGCGACCAGAAAAGTCGGCGCCGGCGAGACGGCGACGAGGACACCGGTAAAGCCCAGGGCGATGCCCTGGTAGGCCACCTGCCAGAGCCAGGCGAGGAACAGGCTGGCCATGTCGAGGCCGAACAGGCCGGGGATCAGGCGCCGCAGCGGCCGCACCATCCAGTCGGTGACGGCGACGATGAACTGTCCCAGCGGATTGCGAAACGGAACGCGCGCCCACTGCATGGCGAAGCGCACCAGCAGCGCCAGGGTCATCAGGCCGCAAACGGTGTCGAGGACGAAGAGCAGTATCCGGACGAGCATATGTCGCGGCTAGCCCCTGCCGAGGACGTCGCCCAGCTCGCGCCCGCGCGTATCGGCCGCCCTGATTCCGCGCTCGATGCCGGCGGCGACCCCGGCGGCATCGAAGGCGAGCAGGGCCGCTTCGGTGGTGCCGCCCTTCGACGTCACGCGGCTGCGCAGCGTGGCCAGCGATTCACTGCTCTGGGCCGCCAGCCTGGCCGCGCCGGCAAAGGTTTCGACGCTGATCCGGCGCGCCGTTTCGGCATCGAAGCCGAGGTCCACGGCGGCCTTTTCCATGGCTTCGAGGAAATAGAAGACATAGCCGGGACCGCTGCCCGAGACGGCGGTGACGGCATCCATCTGGGTTTCCTCGTGCACCCAGAAAGTTTCGCCGACGGCGCGCATCAGGTTGTCAGCGTTATCCCTGCCGTCCTGGTTGACGCCGGGGTCGGCGCACAGGCCGGTGACGCCGGCGCCGATCAGGGCCGGCGTGTTGGGCATGGTGCGCACCACGTGGCGGTAGCCGCCGAGCCAGCGCGAGATGTCGGCGAGGCGGATGCCGGCGGCGATGCTGACCACCAGTTGTGCGGTCAGCTTGCCCGCCAGCGGGGCGAGCGCCTCCTTCATCTGCTGCGGCTTGACCGCGAGCACGAGGATCTGCGTCGCGAGGGCCGTGGCATCGACGGCCGTCGTGCAACGCACGCCGAAACGCCCGACCAGGGCGTCGCCCGCGACCGTGGACGGTTCGACGACGTCGATATTGGCTGCCGCGAGCCCCTGCCGGTAGAGTCCGCTGATGAGGGCAACCGCCATGTTGCCGCCGCCGATGAAGGTGATTTTCATGTGCCGTAGCTCCTCTGTCCAAAAATTGCCGTGCCGATGCGCACGATGGTCGCCCCTTCCAGTATGGCGGCCTCGAGGTCGTGCGACATCCCCATCGAAAGGGTATCGAGCCCCGGACTTTCGGCACCGAGGCGATCGAGCAGATCGCGCAGCAGGGCAAAGCGACTGCGCTGCAGGCGGACGTCGTCGCTGGGCTCCGGAATGGCCATCAGGCCCCGCAGCCGCAGTCCCGGCAGGACCGCGACGGCACGCGCCAGGTCTGGCAGTTCATCGGGACTGCAGCCGCTCTTGGACGCTTCTCCCGAAATGTTCACCTGAAGGCAAACCTGCAGCGCAGGCAGGCCCGCCGGGCGTTGCGCGGCAAGCCGCTCGGCGATTTTCAGGCGTTCCACCGAGTGCACCCAGGCAAAGTTTTCGGCCACCAGCCGGGTCTTGTTGCCTTGCAGCGGGCCGATGAAGTGCCATTCAAGGCCGGGATCCCCCAGTTCGGCGGCCTTGGCGACCGCTTCCTGCACGTAGTTTTCGCCAAAGGCGCGTTGGCCGGCGGCAACCGCCTCGCGCACGCTTTTCGCAGGCCAGGTCTTCGATACGGCCAGCAGCTGCACGGACTCCGTCGCCCGCCCCGCGCCGGCGCAGGCAGCGGCAATGCGTGCACGCACAGCTTGCAAGTTGGCGGCGATTGATGTCATATAGCGGCTGCAAAGTATATCGCACCCCCCTACAGGAAAGCGCTCATGGACATCACCGAACTGCTGACTTTCATCGTCAAGAACAAGGCATCCGACCTGCATCTGTCATCCGGCCTGCCGCCGATGATTCGCGTCCATGGCGACATCCGGCGCATCAACCTGCCGGCCATGGAGCACAAGGACGTGCATGCCATGATCTACGACATCATGAATGACGGGCAGCGCAAGGCCTACGAGGAAAACCTCGAGTGCGACTTTTCCTTTGCCGTACCCAACCTGGCCCGCTTCCGCGTCAATGCCTTCGTCCAGAACCGCGGCGCGGCGGCGGTGATGCGGACCATTCCGTCGAAGATCCTGTCGCTCGAGGAACTCAATGCGCCGAAGATCTTCGAGGAACTGGCCGACCAGCCGCGCGGCCTGGTGCTGGTGACCGGGCCGACCGGTTCCGGCAAGTCGACCACCCTGGCGGCCATGGTCAACCACAAGAACGAAAGCGAATACGGCCACATCCTGACGGTCGAGGATCCGATCGAATTCGTCCATGAATCGAAGAAGTGCCTGATCAACCAGCGCGAAGTCGGCCCGCATACCCTGTCCTTCAACAACGCCCTGCGCTCGGCCCTGCGCGAAGATCCGGACGTGATCCTGGTCGGCGAAATGCGCGACCTGGAAACCATCCGGCTGGCCATGTCCGGCGCCGAAACGGGCCACCTGGTGTTCGGCACGCTGCACACGT
>CAZGQB010000112.1:0-6832 GCA_964527055.1 uncultured Sulfuritalea sp. | reverse complement strand
CTTCCAGCGCCCAGACCTCCATTTCACCGAAACGCTGGCCGCCGAACTGCGCCTTGCCGCCCAGCGGTTGCTGGGTAACGAGACTGTAGGGACCCGTGGAACGGGCGTGCATCTTGTCGTCAACCAGATGGTGAAGCTTGAGGACGTGCATGTAGCCAACTGTCACCGGGCGCTCGAAGGATTGGCCGGTGCGGCCGTCGAACAACTCGACCTGCCCATTGCTCGGCAGGCCTGCCAGTTGCAGCATGGCCTTGATCTCCGTCTCGTGGGCGCCGTCGAACACTGGAGTGGCAAAGGGCACGCCACCCTGCAGGTTGCCGGCAAGCTCGACCACTTCCTTCTCGGTAAGGCCGTCGATATCCACGTTGCGCCCCGAGGCGTTGTAGATCTTGTTCAGGAACTTGCGGATTTCCGCGGCGGCGACCTGCTTCTCCAGCATCTCGCCGATCTTCAGGCCGAGACCCTTGGCGGCCCAGCCGAGATGGGTTTCCAGAATCTGGCCGATGTTCATCCGTGAGGGAACGCCCAGGGGATTCAACACGATGTCCATCGGCGTGCCATCGGCCATGTGCGGCATGTCTTCGATCGGAACGATCTTGGAGACCACACCCTTGTTACCATGACGACCGGCCATCTTGTCGCCCGGCTGCAGCCGGCGCTTGACCGCCAAGTAAACCTTGACCATCTTCTGCACGCCGGGTGGCAATTCGTCGCCCTGGGTCAATTTCTTCTTCTTCGCATCGAAGGCGACATCAAAGTCCTTGCGGGTCTGCTCCACGCTGTCGCGCAGGTTTTCCAGTTGCTGCTGGGCGGCCTCGTCCGCGAGAGAGATGTCAAACCAATGGTAGTGCTCGACAGTTTCGAGATAGGCCTTGGTGATCCTGGTACCCTTGACCAGCTTTTTGGGGCCCTTGTTCGCCACCTTGTTGAGCAGCAATTTCTCGATCCGGGCAAAGGTGTCACGCTCGACGATGCGCATCTGGTCGGCCAGGTCCTGCTTGTAGCTCTTCAGCATGTCGTCGATGATCGACTGCGCACGCTTATCCCGCTCTATGCCTTCGCGGGTAAATACCTGAACGTCGATCACGGTGCCGATCATTCCGGACGGCACGCGCAGTGACGTGTCTTTCACGTCCGAGGCTTTTTCGCCGAAGATGGCACGCAGAAGCTTCTCTTCAGGCGTCAGTTGGGTTTCGCCCTTCGGCGTCACCTTGCCGACCAGCACGTCGCCGGCTTCCACCTCGGCGCCGATATAGACGATGCCGGATTCGTCCAGGCGTCCGAGCTGCGATTCGCCGAGAGTGGCGATATCCCGCGAAATCTCCTCGGCGCCAAGCTTGGTGTCGCGCGCGACTACCGTCAGCTCCTCGATATGGATCGAAGTGAAGCGATCATCTGCAACCACGCGCTCGGAGATCAGGATCGAGTCCTCAAAGTTGTAGCCGTTCCAGGGCATGAAAGCGACCAGCATGTTCTGACCAAGCGCGAGCTCGCCGAGATCGGTGGAGGCTCCGTCGGCCACCACGTCGCCCTTGGCGATCAAATCCCCGACCTTGACGATCGGACGCTGGTTGATGTTGGTGTTCTGGTTGGAGCGCGTGTATTTGATCAGGTTGTAGATGTCGACACCGACCTCGCCGGCCACGGTTTCCGAGTCATTGACCCGGACCACGATTCTGTTTGCATCGATGTAATCGATAACACCGCCGCGCAATGCCTGTACCGCGGTACCGGAGTCGACTGCCACGGTGCGTTCGATTCCGGTGCCCACCAGGGCTTTCTCCGGGCGCACGCAGGGAACCGCCTGACGCTGCATGTTGGCACCCATCAAGGCACGGTTGGCGTCATCGTGCTCAAGGAAGGGGATCAGCGAAGCGGCCACGGAGACGATCTGGCTCGGCGCCACGTCCATATACTGAACCTCGGGCGGTTCCTTCAACTCGAATTCGCCCTTGAATCGGCAGGATACCAGGGCATCGCTGAGCTTGCCCTTCTTGTCCAGCTGGGCATTGGCCTGGGCGACGACATACTTGCCTTCTTCGATCGCCGACAGGTATTCGATATGGTCGGTGACGTGGCTGTTTTCCACCCTGCGGTAGGGCGTTTCCATGAAGCCGTACTCGTTGGTGCGCGCATACAGTGCCAGCGAGTTGATCAGGCCGATGTTCGGCCCTTCCGGCGTCTCGATCGGACAGACGCGGCCGTAATGCGTCGGATGTACGTCGCGCACTTCGAAACCGGCGCGCTCACGAGTCAGGCCGCCCGGTCCGAGAGCCGAAACACGGCGCTTGTGCGTGATCTCGGAGAGCGGATTGGTCTGGTCCATGAACTGCGACAACTGGCTGGAACCAAAGAATTCCTTGATCGCCGCCGAAATCGGCTTGGCATTGATCAGGTCATGCGGCATCAGGTTGTCCGACTCGGCCTGGTTCAGGCGTTCCTTGACGGCGCGTTCGACACGCACCAGGCCGGCACGGAACTGGTTCTCGGCAAGTTCGCCGACCGAACGCACGCGACGATTGCCGAGGTGATCAATGTCATCGACTTCGCCACGCCCGTTGCGCAATTCGACGAGGATGCGAACGACGTCGACTATGTCCTCGTTCGACAGGGTTCCGGCACCCTCGATTCCATCGCGGCCGACGCGACGATTGAACTTCATGCGACCCACCGCTGAAAGGTCGTAGCGCTCATCTGAGTAGAACAGGCCGTGGAAAAGATTCTCGACCGCGTCTTCGGTCGGCGGTTCGCCGGGGCGCATCATGCGGTAGATGGCCACGCGGGAAGCCCATTGATCGGCGGTTTCGTCGATACGCAGGGTGGTAGAAATGTAAGCGCCGCGATCGAGGTCGTTGACGTAGAGCGTCTGGATCTGCTCGATTCCGCCGGCCGCCAGCTTCGCCAGCAGGTCTTCGGTAATTTCGTCGTTGGCGTTGGCCAGCACTTCGCCGGTTTCCGCGTTGATTATGTTGTGGGCGATGACCCGGCCGATCATGAACTCATCGGGAACGATGATCTTCTTGATGCCGGCCTCTGCCATGTCGCGGATGTGCTTTACCGTGATCCGCTTGTCCTTGGCGACAAGAACCTTGCCTGCCTTGTCGAGGATGTCGAACTTCGCCACTTCACCGCGCAGTCGTTCCGGGACAACTTCGAAAAGAATGCCCTTCTTGGAAAAGTGGAAGGTATCGAACTCGAAAAAGGTCGCGAGAATCTGCTCATGCGTCATGCCGATCGACTTGAGCAGGATCGTCACGGGCATCTTGCGGCGGCGATCGATGCGGAAGTAGAGGATATCCTTCGGATCAAACTCGAAGTCCAGCCAGGAGCCACGGTAGGGAATGATGCGCGCCGAGAACAGCAGCTTGCCCGAACTGTGGGTCTTGCCCTTGTCATGTTCGAAGAACACGCCCGGCGAACGATGCAACTGGGAAACGATGACGCGTTCGGTACCGTTGATGACGAAGGAACCCGTAGTCGTCATCAGGGGGATTTCACCCATGTAGAGGGGCTGGTCTTCCTTGACCTCCTTGACCGCCTTGGTATCGCGGTCGAGCAGTTCCAGGCGAACCTTGGCGCGCAACGGGCTGGCGAAGGTCAGTCCGCGCTGCTGGCACTCCTTGACATCGAAGGTCGGCTCACCGAGCATGTACTCGACGAAGTGCAGGCGGGCGTTCCCAGAGTGCGCGACGATCGGGAAGATCGAGGTGAAGGCCGCCTGCAGGCCCTCATTGCGCCTCTGGGCCGGGGGCACGTCGGCCTGCAGGAAGCGCGTATAGGACTCGATTTGCGTGGCCAGCAGGAAGGGTACGTCGAGGACGTTGGCCCGCTTGGCAAAGCTCTTGCGAATGCGCTTTTTTTCGGTGTAGGAATACGCCATGGTGGCTCCGTTCAGGATTCAGACGTCGAAGGTCAAAGGACAGGGCTGAGGCAAAATGGTTCAGCGCTCTCGTGTAACCCCCGGATCAGGCACAAAGGGTTGAAGCTCGACTGTTTCAATGCAATGCGGTTCTACCAACACCAATAACGGGCTGGCGGCAGGGCCGCCAACCCGTGATCGAGCGGCTATTACTTTATTTCGACCTTGGCGCCGGCTTCCTCGAGCTGCTTCTTGAGGGCTTCCGCATCGGCCTTGGTGATGCCTTCCTTGACCGCCTTCGGCGCGCCATCGACCAGATCCTTGGCTTCCTTGAGGCCAAGGCCGGTGGCGGCACGAACGACCTTGATGGCTTCGACCTTCTTCTCGCCCGCGGCAACCAGCATCACGGTGAATTCGGTCTGCTCTTCGACAGCGGCGGCGGCGCCACCAGCGGCGGGAGCAGCCACGGCAACAGCGGCCGCGGCGGCGGACACGCCAAACTTGACTTCCATTTCCTTGATCAGTTCGGACAGGTCCAGAACGGTCATGCCGGCGATGGCATCGAGGATTTCTGCTTTGCTTACAGCCATGATTACAACTCCTGAATGAATGTTTGCTTCAATGAAAAACGATTACGCAGTCTCTTTGCTGTCGCGCACGGCGGCGAGGCCCCGGACAAACTTCGTCGGGACTTCGTTCAGGGTGCGGACGAACTGTGCGATCGGTGCCTGCATGGTGCCGAGGAGCTTGGACAGCAACTCCTCGCGGCTCGGCATCGTCGCCAGCGCCTTGACTCCAGCTGCGTCCATGACGTAGTTGGGCATTGCGCCGACCTTGATGGCGAGCTTGTCATTACCCTTGGCAAAGTCGTTCAGCAACTTCGCTGCAGCCACCGGATCCCTGGAAATTCCATAGATCAGGGGACCGGCGAGCTTGGCCGACAGACCTTCGAACGGCGTGCCGGCAATGGCGCGACGGACCAGGGTGTTTTTGACCACACGCAGATACACACCGGACTTGCGTGCATTGGCACGCAAGGCGGTGAGATCGACCACTTCGAGACCACGGTACTCGGCGACGATGATCGACTGGGCATTCGCGACTTCCGCGGACACTTCGGCGACTACCGTCTTCTTGTCGTCAAGATTGAGACTCACGGTCAACTCCTAATAAACCCCAGCGCCGAAAAGTCGGTGCTGGCGATGCGGCGACCTTCATTCAGGAACCTAAGTCCCGTCATCGGGTAACGCCATCTACGCCGGCTTTGCAACGATGTTCGGTTGCTGCAATTAAGTCCTCGCGGACGCCTGCGGTCTTTGACAACCTGCCGCGCCGTTCGCCCAACGAGCAAACGGCGCGGCAGCCCAAAGTTCTATGCTTGTGCCGTCAGGCTGGCCTGGTCGACACGGACGCCAGCGCCCATGGTGCTGGACAGCGACACTTTCCTCAGATACACGCCTTTCGACGCCGCCGGCTTGGCCTTTTGCAGGGCCTCGATCAGGGCGGAAAGATTGGTCTTCAGCGAATCGACGCTGAACGAAGCGCGGCCGATGGTGCAATGGATGATGCCGGCCTTGTCGGTGCGGTACTGCACCTGGCCGGCCTTGGCATTCTTCACCGCGGTGGTGACGTCCATGGTCACGGTGCCGACCTTCGGATTCGGCATCAGGCCGCGCGGACCGAGAATCTGGCCGAGGGCACCGACCACTTTCATCGCGTCTGGCGTGGCAATCACCACGTCGAAATTCATGTTGCCGGCCTTGACGTCGGCCGCCAGATCGTCGAAGCCGACGATGTCGGCACCGGCAGCCCGGGCATCTTCGGCCTTGGCGCCCTGGGCGAATACGGCGACACGAACGGTCTTGCCGGTACCGGCGGGCAATACGACCGAGCCGCGCACCAGTTGATCGGATTTCTTGGCGTCGACGCCAAGGTTAACGGCGACGTCGATCGACTCGTCGAATTTGGCGGTTGCACATTCCTTGACCAGATTCAGCGCATCGCTGACCGGATAGGCCTTGTTGCGGTCGACCTTGGCGAATACCGCCCGGGCCCGCTTGGATGCTTTTGCCATGATTACAGGCCCTCCACGGTAATGCCCATGCTCCGGGCGGAGCCCGCGATGGTGCGCACGGCTGCCTCGAGATCGGCTGCCGTCAGATCCTTCATCTTGGTCTTGGCGATTTCCTCGGCCTGGGCCCTGGTGATCTTGCCGACCTTGTCGGTATGCGGCTTGGGGGAACCCTTGGTGATGCCAGCCGCCTTCTTGATCAGGATGGTCGCCGGCGGCGTCTTCATGATGAAAGTGAAGCTCTTGTCCGCGAAAGCGGTGATCACCACGGGAATCGGCAGGCCAGGCTCCAGACCCTGGGTCTGGGCATTGAAGGCCTTGCAGAATTCCATGATGTTGAGGCCGCGCTGGCCCAGTGCCGGGCCGATCGGGGGCGAGGGATTGGCCTTGCCTGCCGGCACTTGCAGCTTGATGTAACCGATTATCTTCTTTGCCATGACTGGCTCCTGTCTTTAATGAGTCGTAACGCGCTGTCGACCGCGTTGCCGCAATCTACTGACGCTCCTCGTTGCCGCGATACTGCAAACTGCATCGGCCGCCGTGACGCGGCCAAAAAATACATCAGGCCTTTTCGACCTGCGCAAACTCCAGTTCCACCGGCGTCGCCCGACCGAAAATGGTCACTGAGACACGCAGGCGGCTCTTCTCGTAATTCACTTCTTCGACGTTGCCGTTGAAGTCGGTAAACGGGCCTTCCTTGATGCGGACCATCTCGCCTACCTCGAACAACACCTTGGGCCGCGGCTTCTCGACACCCTCCTGCACCTGTTGCATGATCTTTGCGACTTCCTTTTCGGAAATCGGCGTCGGCTTGGTCGAGGTGCCACCAACAAATCCGGTGACCTTGGGCGTGCTCTTGACCAGGTGCCAGGAGTCGTCATCCATATCCATCTCGACCAGAA
>CAZGQB010000111.1:0-6852 GCA_964527055.1 uncultured Sulfuritalea sp. | reverse complement strand
AGGAGATCCGCGAGCCCATCATCACCACCAAGATCTTCGTGCCGCAGGAATACCTTGGCTCGGTGATCACGCTTTGCGAATCCAAGCGCGGCCAGCAGGTGAACCTGGCCTACCACGGCCGCCAGGTGCAGCTCACTTACGACATGCCGATGGCCGAAGTGGTGATGGATTTCTTCGACAAACTGAAATCCGTTTCGCGCGGCTATGCATCGCTCGACTACGAATTCAAGGAGTACCGCGCCGCCGACGTGGTCAAGCTCGACGTGCTGATCAACGGCGACAAGGTCGATGCACTGTCGCTGATCGTGCATCGCGCCAACGCGCCCTATCGCGGCCGCGAGCTGGCGGCCAAGATGCGCGAACTGATCCCGCGCCAGATGTACGACGTCGCGATCCAGGCAGCGATCGGCTCCACCATCATCGCCCGCGAAAACGTCAAGGCCATGCGAAAGGACGTGCTCGCCAAGTGCTACGGCGGCGACATCACGCGCAAGAAGAAGCTGCTCGAGAAGCAGAAGGCCGGCAAGAAGCGCATGAAACAGGTCGGCAGCGTGGAAATCCCCCAGGAGGCTTTCCTGGCTGTATTGCGGGTGGGTGACAAATGAATTTCGCGCTGATCCTGTTCATCCTGGTGGTGATCACCGGCATCATCTGGGCCTTCGACCGTTTTCATGCGCGCAAGCAGCGCGCGCCCGACGCCACCGATCCCTGGTGGGTCGAATATGGCGGCAGCTTCTTCCCGGTGATCCTCGCCGTCTTCCTGTTGCGTTCCTTCCTCGTCGAGCCCTTCAAGATTCCCTCGGGTTCGATGATTCCGACCCTGTTGGTGGGCGACTTCATCCTGGTGAACAAATACACCTACGGCGTGCGCCTGCCGGTGATCAACAGGAAGATCGTCGAACTCAACACCCCGCAGCGCGGCGACGTGGTGGTGTTCCGCTACCCGCCGGACCCCTCGCTCGACTACATCAAGCGCGTGGTCGGTCTGCCCGGCGACAAGGTCGTGTATCGCAACAAGAAGCTCACCATCAATGGCCGGGAAATCGCGCAGAAGAAGACCGAGGACTACCTCGACCGCGACCGCCTGTTCTACACCCCGCGCTTCGTCGAAACCCTGGGCAGCGTCGAACACCACATTCTTGTGGAAGCGGAAGCTCCGGCATTCGTGCAGCAGATTGCACGCTTTCCGCACGGTGAAAAATGTAACTACAATAGCGAAGGCGTCAGTTGCGAGGTTCCACCCGGGCACTATTTCATGATGGGCGACAACCGTGACAACTCGCAGGACAGCCGCTTTTGGGGTTTTGTCCCCGATGAAAACCTGGTCGGCAAGGCGTTCTTCATCTGGTTCAATTTTTCTGATCTCAAGCGGATCGGCTCGTTTCACTAGGAGTTAACATGAAATTTCAGCGTGGACTAAGCCTGAATACGCTCATGCTCGGCGGCTTTGTGCTGGCACTGTTATCCCTGCTGGCTATGAAATCCATACCGCCCTGGATCGAGTATGGAAACCTTGTCAAGGCGGTCAAGGGGACCGCCACCGACGGCAGCCTCAAGGATGCCCCCATGTCCAAGGTACGCGAGGCGTTTGCCCGGCGCGCCGACATGGACGATGTCAAGAGCGTCACCGCAGCGGACCTCGAAATCACCAAGGAGGGCGGCGAACTGGTGATCTCCTTCAAGTACGAGAAGAAGGTGCCGTTGTTCCACAACGTCAGCCTGCTTTTCGATTTCGAGGGCAGCAGCAGCGCCGATCAATGAACACGCAGCGGCTGGAGTCGGCGCTCGGCCATGACTTCGGCCGGCCCGAGTTGCTGCGCCAGGCGCTCACCCATCGCAGTTTCGGTTTTCCCCACAACGAGCGGCTCGAGTTCCTCGGCGACTCGGTACTGAACTGCGTCATCGCCGGCGCGCTTTACCAGAACTTTGGCGAACTCAGGGAAGGCGAACTTTCCCGGTTGCGCGCGAGCCTGGTGAGGCAGGAGACGCTGGTCGGCATCGCGCGCGATCTGGCGCTGGGCGAGTTCCTCCGGCTCGGCGAGGGCGAATTGAAGAGCGGCGGTGCGCAGCGTCCCTCGATCCTCGCCGACGCGCTGGAGGCCATCTTCGGTGCGATCCATGTCGATGCCGGCTTCGATGCGGCGCGGCGCGTCATCGAAACCCTGTACCGGCCGGCGCTGAGCCGCATCGATTCCAGCGATGCCGGCAAGGACCCGAAGACCGCCCTGCAGGAACTGCTGCAGGGCCGGCGCCTGCCGCTGCCCCGCTACGCCCTGCTGGCGACGCGTGGCGAGGCGCATGCCCAGGAGTTCGACATCGAATGCGCGATCCCGGAACTGGGCATCCGCACCACCGGCAGCGGCGGCAGCCGGCGCATTGCCGAACAGGCTGCGGCGCAGCGCGCCATTGGCGAGATCACGCCGTGAGCGCGGCGTTTCGCACCGGCTACCTGGCGGTCATCGGCCGGCCCAACGTCGGCAAGTCGACGCTGACCAACCGCCTGGTCGGCGCCAAGATCAGCATCACCTCGAAGAAGGCGCAGACCACGCGCCACCGCATCCACGGCATCCTCACCACCAAAGACGCCCAGTTCATTTTCGTCGACACGCCGGGCTTCCAGATGACGCACAAGAACGCGCTGAACCGGCTGATGAACCGCAGCGTCACCTCCAGCTTCGCCGACGTCGATGTCATCCTGCTGGTGGTCGAGGCCGGCAACTGGGGCAGCGGCGAAGCCGAGATCCTGCGCATGCTGGGCGACAAGCCGGTGCTGCTGGTGATCAACAAGATCGACCGCATGGCCGACAAGGCCCAACTGTTGCCCTTCATCGGGAAACTGGCCGCCCTGCACGGCTTTGCCGAAATCCTGCCGGTCTCGGCGGAGAAGGGGCTCGGCACCGACGCGCTGCTGGTCGCCGCGCGCGCCTACCTGCCGGAAGGCCCCGCGGTGTTCGAGGCCGACGACATCACCGACCGCAACGAACGCTTCCTCGCCGCGGAAATCCTGCGCGAAAAGCTGTTCCGCAACCTCGGCGAGGAGCTGCCCTACGGCATCGCCGTCGAGATCGAAAAATTCGAGCAGGAAGGCGACCTGCGCCGCATCCATGCCGCCGTGATCGTGGACAAGGACGGGCACAAGCCCATCGTCATCGGCCGCGGCGGCGAGCGCCTCAAGCGCATCTCCAGCGACGCGCGCAAGGAAATGGAAACCCTGTTCGGCGGCAAGGTCTGGCTCGAAACCTGGGTCAAGGTCAGGGGCGGCTGGGCCGACGACGAGCGGGCGCTCAAGTCCCTGGGTTACGAGTGACCCGGTGGGCAAGAACCGCGTCGATGGGCAGGCCGCCTATGTCCTGCACCTGCATCCCTACAGCGAGACCAGCCTGGTGGTGGATGTCTTCAGCCGCGACCACGGCCGCATTCCCCTGCTGGCGCGCGGCGCGCGGCGGCCGCGGTCGGCCATGCGCGGCCTGCTGATGTCCTTCCAGCCGCTGGAGCTGGGCTGGTTCGGCGGCGGCGAGGTGAAGACCCTGGCGCGCGCCGAGTGGCTGGGGGGCATGCCGCTCCTGGGCGGGCGCTGCCTGCTGCTCGGCTATTACCTCAACGAACTGCTGCTCAAGCTGCTGCCGCGGGAAGACGCCCATGCCGCGCTGTTCGACGCCTATGCCGCCGCCCTGGGCGCGCTGGCCGCCGGCAGCGACGATGCGCCCGAACTGCGCCGTTTCGAAAAGACGCTGCTCAAGGAACTCGGCTACGGGCTGACGCTCGACGTGGAATTGGAAACCGGCCTGCCGGTGGTCGCGGAAAGGGAATACACCTACCTGATCGAACGCGGCCCGGTACGGAAAGTCGGCGCCGGCGATACGGCGCCGGATGCCGTGCCCGGCCTGCGCGGCAAGACCCTGCTCGACATGGCGGCCGACGACTATGCCGATCCGCGCACCCGGATCGAAAGCAGGCAGCTGATGCGGCAGCTGATCGCCCATCACATGGGCGGCAAGTCCCTCCAGTCGCGGCGCGTATTCATCGAACTGCAGGAACTTTGACCCGTTTGCCGTTATCCTTCGATGCTCAAGCGGAGCGAACATGATTGAACTTGGCGTAAACATTGACCATGTGGCAACGGTGCGCGAAGCGCGCAAGGGCCACGAACCCGATCCGGTCTGGGCCGCGGTCGAGGCCCACCTCGGCGGCGCCGACGGCATCACCGTGCACCTGCGCGAAGACCGCCGCCACATCCAGGACCACGACGTGCGCCGCCTGCGCGAACTGACCCACATCAAGCTCAACCTGGAGATGGCCGCCACCGACGAAATGGTCGGCATCGCCTGCGCGCTGAAGCCGGAGATGGCCATGCTGGTGCCCGAAGGTCGCCACGAAATCACCACCGAAGGCGGCCTCGACGTCGCCGGGCAGGAAGCGCGACTGCGCGAGGTTGTAGCGCGACTGCGCGACGCCGGCATCGTCACCAGCGCCTTCATCGACGCCGAACTGCCGCAGGTCGAGGCCGCCGCACGCATCGGCGTGCGCGTCTGCGAAATCCACACCGGCCCCTACGCCCACGCCTTCTTCAACCAGGGCCGCGACAACGAGAGCCCGGCCGTGCTGGCCGAGCTGGAAAAGATCCGCAAGGCCGGCGCCGCGATCCGCGCCGCCGGCATGCGCTTCAACGCCGGCCATGCGCTCAACTACTTCAACGTGCAGCCGGTCGCCGCGCTGCCCGGCATCCGCGAGCTGCACATCGGCCACGCCATCGTCAGCCGCGCCATCTTCGTCGGCATGCGGGAGGCCGTCGCCGAGATGAAAAGACTCATGCGCGAGGCGCAGTGCCAGTGATTTTCGGCGTCGGTACCGACATCGTCGCCGTCGCCCGCATGGCCGACTACTTCAAGCGCCACGGCGGGCGCGGCCTGGAAAAGATGCTGGCCCCCGCCGAGCGCGAGGCCTGTTGCGCCAGCCCCGATCCCGCGCGCTTCCTCGCCAAGCGCTTCGCCGCCAAGGAGGCGCTGGGCAAGGCATTCGGCACCGGCGTGCGCGATCCCTTGCTGTTGCCCGACATCGCCGTTGAACACGATGAACCCGGCAAGCCCTTCTTCAGCTACTCGCCCGGGCTTGCCGCGCATTTTGCCGGGCAGGGGCTCATCGCCCACCTTTCGATCAGCGACGAGCAGGACTATGCCGTCGCCTTCGTCATCCTGGAGAAGCCATGAAATCATTGCCGCACGGCCCGTTGATGATCGACGTTGCCGGTCTTGAACTGACCGACGCCGAGCGCGAGCGTTTGGCGCACCCGCTGATCGGTGGCGTGATCCTGTTCAAGCACAATTATCGCGACCCGCAACAACTCACGGCCCTGTGTGCCGCGATCCACACTATTCGCCAGCCGGCCCTGCCGATCGCCATCGACCACGAAGGCGGCCGCGTCCAGCGCTGCCGCGAAGGCTTCACCCACGTGCCGCCGATGCGCCGCCTGGGCGATCTGTGGGACAGTGATCCTGCCGCCGCACGCGAGGCCGCCGCGGATCTCGGCTACCTGCTGGCGGCCGAACTGCGCGCCTGCGGCGTCGACTATTCCTTCACCCCGGTGCTCGACCTCGACTGGGGCCCCAGCGGCGTCATCGGCGATCGCGCCTTCCACGCCAACCCGGATGCCGTCGCCGAACTCGCCGGCGCCCTGATCCAAGGCCTCGCCGCCGCCGGCATGGGGTGCTGCGGCAAGCATTTCCCCGGCCACGGCTGGGTCGCCGCCGATTCGCACCTCGCCATCCCGGTCGACGAGCGCAGCCTCGCCGACATGGAGCCCGACCTTACGCCCTACCGGCGGCTGACACTCGACGGCGTCATGCCGGCCCACGTCATCTACCCCCGGGTCGACAGCCGGCCCGCCGGTTTTTCGCCGGTCTGGCTGGAGAAGCTGCGCACCGAATTCAAGTTCGACGGCGTCATCTTCAGCGACGACCTCTCGATGGAGGGCGCGGCGTTTGCCGGCAACATGGTGCAGCGCGCGGAAGCCGCCTGGGCCGCCGGTTGCGACATGCTGCTGATCTGCAACGCGCCCGATGCCGTAGCCGAGGTACTGGCAAACTGGCGGCCCGCACCGGATCCGGCGCGGGCGGCGAGGATCGCCCGGATCACGCCGGCGCCGGACTGGAACCCGGATGCCGTGCGCTGCGCCGCCGCCAGGTCGGTGGCGGGAAAGCTGCTTGCATAGAGTAAAATTCCCGGGCGGAGCGAGCCTCACCGGAGATGTCGAAGGCCCGGCAGGCTTGGTCCCGTTCGGTATCGAAGCACCAAACCTGGAGTGAATGCGCGCCATGGCTCAGGTATACAGCAAAACCCCGAAAGGGGTTCGCGAAACGACGGGCAAGACCAACGACCTCGAGCCGGAAATGCTGGAGGTACTCAAGGCCTGCAAGGACAACCAGTCCGCGGACGAAATCGCCGCCGCGTGGCCCGAGGCGGAACGCAACACGATCGTCTGGGCTGTTGGCGAACTCGCCAGCGCGGGCTACCTGCGCGAGTTGTTCATCGAGCGACGCGAGGTAAAGGCCACGGTTGCCGATGAAGGCATGGACCTGGATTTTGCTTCCATCGCCTCCGCTCCCAGTCCTTCGGACAAACCCTCGCCAGCCGAGGCTCGTCGCGAGGCCGAAGAGAAGGCCCGCCGCGAGGCCGCGGAAAAGGTGCGCATCGAAGCCGAGGAACGGGTGCGGCGCGAAGCGGAAAAGAAAGTCCGCCGCGACGCCGAGGAAAAGATCCGCCGTGAGGTCGAGGAAAAGATCCGCCGCGAGACCGAGGAAAAGGCGCGCATCGAAGCCGAGGAACGGGCGCGGCGCGAAGCGGAAGAGAAAGTCC
>CAZGQB010000110.1:0-6873 GCA_964527055.1 uncultured Sulfuritalea sp. | reverse complement strand
GCCGATGGTCGAGATCGGCGGGCGGCCGATTCTCTGGCACATTCTGAAAATCTATTCCGCCCAAGGTATCAACGACTTCGTGATCTGCCTCGGCTACAAGGGCTATGTGATCAAGGAGTATTTCGCGAATTACTTCCTGCACATGTCGGATGTCACCTTCGACATGCACAACAACAAAATGGAAGTTCACCACAACAATGCGGAACCCTGGCGGGTCACGCTGGTGGATACGGGCGACGAAACCATGATCGGCGGCCGCATCAAGCGGATACTGCCCTACGTCAAGGACGACGATGCGTTCTGCGTGACCTATGGCGACGGCGTCGGCGACATCGATGTCCAGGCGTGCATAAACCTGCATCGCAAGGAAGGCAGGCTCGCCACTGTCACGGCTATGCAGCCGCCTGGGCGCTTCGGCGCGCTGACCTACACCGGCAGCCGTGTCACCGGATTCCAGGAAAAGCCGCAGGGCGACGGTGGTTGGATCAATGGCGGCTACTTTGTCCTCTCGCCCAAGGTAGGTGACTACATCGAAGGCGATGCGACGGTATGGGAGCGCGAACCGATGGAAAAACTGGCTGGCGAGAACCAGCTTTCGGTCTATTTCCACCAGGGATTCTGGCTGCCGATGGATACGCTGCGGGACAAGAAGCATCTTGAGGAACTCTGGGATTCCGGCAGGGCTCCGTGGAAAATCTGGTAACTTTTCGAGGTCAAGCATGAAAGTTCTAATCACAGGCAATACGGGCTACATCGGCCCTCTGGTTTACCGGCACCTGCGCAAGGCGATGCCGGACGTTTCGATGGCGGGCTACGACAGCGGCTTTTTTGCACACTGCCTCACCGGCGCGCCGCGCTTTCCGGAAACCTTTGCAGATGCGCAGTATTGGGGTGACGTGCGCGATTTTCCGGAACAGTTGCTGGAGGGTGTAGATGCGGTGGTGCACCTTGCGGCGGTGTCGAACGATCCGATGGGCGTGCGCTTCGAGAAGGTCACCGAGGCCATCAACTTCGAATCGAGCGCTGCGATCGCGCGCAAGGCGGCGAAATGCGGGGTCAAGCGGTTCGTTTTTGCTTCGAGTTGCAGCATGTATGGTTATGCCGAGGGCGGGCCGCGCAAGGAGGACGACGAACTGAATCCGCTGACGGCCTATTCGCGTTCCAAGGTCGCCACGGAAAAGGCGCTTGTCGGGCTCGCCGGTTCGGGAATGGTGACGACGTCCCTGCGTTTCTCCACCGCGTGTGGCTGGTCGGACCGCATCAGGCTGGATCTGGTGCTTAACGATTTCGTCGCCTGCGCCATCGCCAGCAAGGAAATCACCGTCCTCAGCGACGGCACCCCCTGGCGACCGCTGATCGATGTCAAGGACATGGCCCGCGCGATCGAATGGGGACTGACCCGCGATCCGAAGAAGGGCGGCGAGAATCTGGCCGTCAATGTGGGTTCCAGCGAATGGAATTACCAGGTCCGTGATCTGGCGGAAGCGGTAGCCCGGATCGTGCCGGGAACCAGCGTCAGCATCAACAAGGACGCCCCGCCCGACAAGCGTTCCTATCGCGTCGACTTTTCGCTCTACGAGAAGCTTGCGCCGCGCCATCAACCTCAGGTGAGCCTGGATCAGGCGATTCGCGAAATTCTGGCCGGCCTGCAGACGATGAACTTCAGCGACCCGAATTTCCGTGCGTCGCAGTTCATGCGGCTCAAGGTGCTTGAAAAGCACATTGCCGAAAAGCGGCTGAACGAGCAGTTGAGGTGGGTTTGACGGAATTGCCTCGGGTAGCGTTGTAGCGTAATTCCGCCAGTCAAGCGAAAAGGAAATCCAATGAAGTTTGCTCCCACGCCCCTGGCCGGGGCTTTTCTGATCGACATCGAAAAGCGCGGCGACGACCGCGGCTTTTTTGCCCGCGCCTTCTGCGAGAACGAGTTTGCGGCGCAGGGCCTGTCGTCCCGTTTTGTCCAGGTGAACAACTCCTTGAGCGCATTCAAGGGAACGCTTCGCGGCATGCATTACCAGCTGGCGCCCAAAGCCGAAACCAAGCTGGTCCGGTGCATTCGCGGCGCGCTTTGGGACGTGATTCTCGACCTGAGGAAGGAATCCTCAACTTTTGGCCAATTCTTCGGCGCAGAGCTGTCCGCCGAGAACCGGCGGATGATGTACGTGCCAAAGGGATTCGCCCATGGCTTCGTCACCCTCCAGGACGATACCGAGGCGTTCTACTTCGTCGACGAATTCTATGCGCCGGCCAACGAACGCGGGGTTCGCTGGAACGATCCGCGCTTCAAGATCGAATGGCCTTTGCAACCGGTGGTCATTTCCGACAAGGATCGCGACCAGAAAGACTTCGATCCCGCCTGGCACCTTGAGATGCCCGGGACGTAAAGGCCGACCCCGAAATTCTCGCCGACAAGGAACTCCCCGAATGAAGATACTATTCACCGGTGGCAGTTCGTTCACCGGGTACTGGTTCATCCGTGAGCTGGCACGGGCCGGCCACGAAGTCGTCGCCACCTTCCGGGCACGCCCGGAAGATTATGCGGACGAATTGCGGCGGGGGCGCGTCGTCGAGGCGCTCGAAAGCTGTCGTGGAGTATTCGGCTGCAGCTTCGGCGACCCGGAGTTTCTGGAACTTGCCCGCAGCGAGCGCTGGGATGTGCTTTGCCATCATGCGGCCGATGTCACCAACTACAAGAGCGAGAGCTTCGACGTGGTCGCGGCGCTCGGCAACAACACCAGAAACATCACCTCCGTACTCGAGGCATTGAAGGCAAACGACAAGACGGCTCCCGCGATACTTGTTACCGGGTCGGGTTTCGAGAACGACGAGGGAGCCGGGTCGGAAGGCTTGCCCGCCTTTTCCCCCTATGGCTTGTCGAAAAGTTTCAGTTACCAGGTCTTTCGCTACCACGTTGTCCGGGCCGGCCTTGCTCTTGGCAAGTTCGTGGTTCCCAATCCATTCGGCCCCATGGAAGATCCGCGTTTTACGGCCTACCTGATGAAAACATGGTTTGCCGGCAAAACGGCAGGCGTCAATACTCCCGCCTATGTACGTGACAACATTCACATTTCGCTGCTGGCCATGGCTTATGCGAATTTTGTCGAGCAGCTTGGCGCCAGCAAAGGCGTGCATGAACTGCGTCCGAGCGGCTATGTGGAAACCCAGGGTGCATTCGCCCTGCGCTTTGCGGGAGAAATGAAAAAACGCCTCGCCTTGCCTTGCGAACTCGATCTCAAGCATCAGCTCGATTTTCCGGAGCCGCGCGTAAGGATCAACACCGACCTGATCGATGGCGGACCGTGGGGATGGAACGAAGCCAAGGCCTGGGACGAGATTGCGGAGTATTACGAACGACTGCTGGGCCGAAAGGCGGGTTGAGCGGCTTTTCGCCAGGATTCATCCGCCACCCCGACAGCCTCTCGAAATCCATCACGCGTCGATGAAAAGGACCGGTGTCAAACGCAAATGACCGAGCGGGTTGATGCCGTCGTGATCGGTGCCGGTGTTGTCGGGTTGGCATGTGCCCGGGCCCTTGCCAGGGCCGGCATGGAAACCGTGATACTGGAGCAGCATGACGCCATTGGCCAGGAGATCAGCGCCCGCAACAGCGAGGTCATCCATGCCGGCATCTACTACCCCAAAGGCTCGCTCAAGGCGGGTCTGTGCGTTTCCGGGCGTGCCGCCCTGTATCGATTCTGCGATGAGTACGGCGTCAGTCATCGTCGTTGCGGAAAGCTGATTGTCGCCACGCATTCTGATCAGGAGGAGGCGCTGGCATCGATCCACCGGCATGCCGAGGCCAACGGCGTATCCGATATCCAGGTGCTTGCGGCGGAGCAGGCACGGGAGCTCGAACCCGAGGTCAGATGCTCGGCGGCGCTGTTCTCGCCATCCACCGGCATCATCGACAGCCATGGACTGATGCTGGCTCTGCTGGGTGATGCCGAGCGCCATGGCACGAGTCTGGTACTGCGTAGCCCGGTCCTGTCGGGCCGGGTGAGTGCGGACGGCATTGTGTTGAACATTGGCGGCGCTGAACCGGTCGAACTGCGCGCCCTGGTTGTCGTCAATTCGGCCGGGCTCTCCGCCACCAGGATTGCGGCGTCGCTCGACGGTTTTCCTGCAGCATCGGTTCCACAGGCATATCTGGCCAAGGGCAACTATTTTTCACTGGCGGGCAAGGCACCATTTACGAGACTCGTCTATCCGGTACCGGAGCCAGGCGGACTCGGGGTGCACCTGACCCTGGATTTGGCTGGCCAGGCGCGCTTCGGTCCCGATGTGGAATGGATCGACGAGATCGACTATACGGTCAAGCCGGAGCGCGGCCTGAAGTTTTATGATCAGGTGAGAAAATATTGGCCGGGTTTGCGCGATGGCGCGTTGCGCCCGGACTACTGCGGAATCCGGCCAAAAATATCCGGACCGTCCGATCCTGCCGCCGATTTTGTCATCCAGGGCCCGCAAGACCATGGCGTGGCGGGGCTGGTCAACCTTTTCGGAATCGAGTCCCCCGGGCTTACTTCCTGTCTCGCGATCGCCGAACTGGTGCGTTCCGGAATTCGCTCCTGATCGTCTTGACGGGTGCGAAGCAGCAACATCAGGCTTGGCCAGTCTCCGGATCGATCGTGATCGTTCCAATTGGCGCATCCGATGATTGACGCAGGATCAACCGCGACTTGGCGAATAGAACTGCTCGAATGCGTCGAGAAACGCATTGATCTCGCCGGGTGGCAGCCGGTTGATGCCTGCTGCGGCCTTGCGTCCGCCGCCCGTTGCGAAGCGACGGCAGAATTCGTCCGCGCCGGTCGGTCTGACTTTGGGCGCGCGCACGCTGACGGTCAGCGTGTTCGATGCATTGGGTACCAGCAAGGCATGGGCGCGTTCGGGGTTTTCCGTCGCGAGGCGGTTGGACAGCACGCCAACCACCCGCCGTGCCCATGCGGCATCCGGCATGAGCCAGGCGGCAACCGTCGTTGACGCGAGGCAGGGCGCTACAGCTGCAGCATCGGCGATGTCACTGCCGAATCCGGCTTGAAGCGCCGGAAAAGCCGATGAGTCCCGAATGAAATCGAGCGGATCGCGGAAGGGCGCGAGCATCCTGTAGAGTTCTTCCGGTGGGAAGTGAAGGTCGGCGACGCTGTCACCGTAGGCGTTGTAATTGAGCAACTCTCCGAGTTCGGCTAGCTGCCCAATCCTGGAGTTGTCGAGATCGAGGGCTGCGGACGCTTCCCTCGCCGCCTGATGCAGGTTGTCGCCGAATGCCGCAACCACCGCCCAGGCGCGAAACCTGCCGCCGAGCGCTCCATCGACGAGCAGGCTGGTGCATTGATCCGGAGATGTATCTATTGTTGCCAGCAGATTCCGATGCTCCAAGGGGTGACCGGAGAAATGGTGATCAAAATATCGCACCGATGCACCCGCGGCGAGCAGACGTTCCACATCGCTCCGATTGCTGTCCATGGAAATGTCGAATACCGTGACTTCATCGCCTTCGGCCGCCACCACCCTGTCAAGCAAGCAAATATCCCGCTTTACCCCCGTGATCAAATTGGTTTCGGCAGGATATGCCAGGCGCCATTGATGCAGTGCGCACATACCATCTGCATCACCGTTGAAGACATCGAATCGGTTCATCGATTTTTTATCGAAAGCTGACCGTTCAGGCTTACGGCTTGAGACGCGGCACGACTGCCTCGACCATCTGCCGCAGGCTCTCTTCGATACTCAAGCTTCCCGTATCGAGAATGAGTTCAGGCGACAAAGGTGCCTCGTAAGGGGCGGTGATTCCCGTGAAATCAGGGAGTTGTCCGGCACGCGCCTTGCGGTACAGTCCTTTTGGGTCGCGGGCTTCGCAAGCAGCGACGTCCGCCGCCAGATGCACTTCGACGAAACGCCCGCCTCCAACTATCTGCCGCGCCATGTCCCTGTCGCTCCGATAGGGCGATATGAACGCGGTGATCAGAACCATTCCGGCCTCATTGAACAGCTTCGCGACTTCCCCTATGCGGCGAATATTCTCGGTACGATCTTCGTGCGAAAAGCCGAGGTCGGCACTTAATCCATGACGCACATTGTCACCATCCAGCACGAAGGCAACAAATCCCAGGTCAAGCAGAGCCCTTTCCAGCTCAAACGCCAGCGTGGACTTGCCTGATCCCGATAGTCCCGTCAACCAGACCGTGACCGCATCCTGCCCAAGTATTTCCACTCGTTCCGTTCGTGAAACCTTGCCGCGGTGCCACGTTATGTCACTACTGGTGTATTTTCCGGCAACCGGTTCAAGGTCGGAGTAAGGATTTTTTTTGTCGATGCTTGTCATGGTTTCATCAAATTAAACGGTAAATGCAGTTTCGGCTTGTGCGGCATCGTATCGAAACCAGCTGTCCTTCTGGGGACTTGTTGTCAAATTTGCTTTTGTTTTGAAGTGAAAAGCCAATTTGTTCCCTATGGATGATAATCTCGAAAAGTAAGGATTAACAATACGGGAGTGTTATCCAGAATGAAAATCGCTATTGCCGGTACGGGTTATGTGGGCTTGTCAAACGGCGTCCTGCTCGCCCAGCACAACGAAGTGGTTTGCCTTGACATCGTTCCCGAGAAAGTGGCGAAACTCAACCGCAAGAAATCCCCGATCGAGGATGCCGAGATCGAGGACTTTCTGAAGCACAAGCCTCTAAACTTCCGGGCCACGCTGGACAAGCAGGAAGCCTATGCCGACGCCGATTACGTAATCATCGCCACGCCGACCGATTACGATCCGGAAAGCAACTACTTCAATACCGAATCCATCGAGGCGGTGATCCGCGACGTGATCGCCATCAACCCGGACGCGGTGATGGTCATCAAATCCACCGTCCCCGTCGGCTACACGCA
>CAZGQB010000109.1:0-6881 GCA_964527055.1 uncultured Sulfuritalea sp. | reverse complement strand
CCACCGGGGCTCGAAGTGCTGCCCCTGTTCGCGCGCCAGACGGCGGTGGAGCAGGGCCGTGTTTTCGCTTCGCACCAGGGACAGCGCGTGGTGCTGGCGACCAATGTCGCCGAGACTTCGCTGACCGTGCCCGGCATCCGCTATGTGATCGACTCCGGTCTGGCGCGCGTCAAGCGTTACTCGCATCGCAACAAGGTGGAGCAACTCCAGGTCGAGCCGATCTCGCGCGCGGCGGCCAGCCAGCGCGCCGGTCGTTGCGGCCGCGTCTCGGCCGGTGTCTGCTTCAAGCTCTACGACGAAGAGGATTTCAACAAGCGTCCGGCCTACACCGAGCCCGAAATCCTGCGCTCCAGCCTGGCCGGCGTGATCCTGCGCATGAAATCCTTGCATCTGGGCGATGTCGAGGATTTCCCCTTCCTCGAAGCCCCCGCGCCACGCATGATCGCGGACGGCTATCAGTTGCTGGCGGAGTTGGGCGCGATAACGGACGCGCCCCTTCCACAAACCGGAGCAGGCGAAGCCTGCGAACCGCAGTCACCCCCTTCCTCGGGGCGGAGGCGGGGTTTCGCGGAGCACTGCTCCGCGCCGCCGGAGCCGGCCGGCTGTGCAAAGCCGGTCGTGGGACGGGGGGCGGGGGGATGGCGCTTGACGCAAGTGGGAGTCGAGCTTGCTCGACTCCCGCTCGACCCGAAGATCGGTCGCATGATCCTCGCCGCGCGCGAGCATGGCTGCCTGCGTGAGGTATTGATCATCGCCTCCGCGCTCGGCACCCAGGATCCGCGCGACCGGCCGCAGGAGCATGCGGCGACGGCCGACCAGGCCCATGCCAAGTGGAAGGACGAGAAATCCGAATTTCTTTCCTGGCTGAAGCTGTGGGCCGCCGGTGACGAAATCTGGAAACACGAGACCGCCAACAAGCAGCGCCAGTGGTGCCGGCAGAACTTCATCAACTGGCTGCGCCTGCGCGAGTGGCGCGACGTTCATGCGCAGTTGCTGACGCTGTGTCACGAGCACGGCTGGAAGGAAAACCAGATTGCCGCGTCGTATGAAAGCATCCACAAGGCGCTGCTGACCGGACTGCTCGGCCACATCGGACTGATCAGCGAGGAAGACAAGAATTATCTCGGCGCGCGCGGCATCCGCTTCTACATCCACCCCGGCTCGTCATTGATCAAGAAGGCCGGACGCTGGATCGTCGCCGCCGAGATCGTCGAAACCTCGCGACTGTTTGCGCGCTGCATCGCGAAGATCGAACCGGAATGGCTGGAGCAGGTTGGTGGCCACTTGATCCGCAAGCATGTCTATGAGCCGCACTGGGAGAAGGGGCCGGGCCAGGTCGTGGCCTGGGAGCGCATCACGCTGCACGGCCTGATGATCCATGCCAAGCGGCGCCTGCATTACGGTCCGAGCGATCCGCAGCTGGCGCGCGAAATCCTGATCCGCGAGGCGCTGGTCGAGGGCCAGGTCGGCGAGGACTGGGTGCGCAAGTGGCGCTTCTTTCAGCATAACGCCAAGCTGATGAAAGAAATCCAGGCGCTGGAACACAAGTCGCGGCGGCCCGACGTGTTGGTCGATGACGAGCTGATCCACGCCTTTTACGACAGCAGGATTCCCGAGGGCATCATTACGCTGGCCGCCTTCGACCATTGGCGGCGCGAGGCCGAGGCGGCCAATCCCAAGCTACTCTGCCTGGAGAAGGAGCAGTTGATGCGCCACGAGGCGGCGGGCATCACCACCGACGCGTTTCCGCCCGAGCTCGTGCATCGCGGCCGCAGCTTCAGGCTGGGTTACCACCACGATCCCGGAGCGGCCGACGACGGCGTCACGCTGACCCTGCCGCTGACGGCGCTCAACCAGTTGCCGGCCAATCGCTGCGAATGGCTGGTGCCGGGCCTGCTCAAGGAAAAGGTACTCGCGCTGCTGAAGACCCTGCAGCAGAAGTATCGCCATCGCCTGCAGCCGCTCGACGAATTCGCCACGAACTTCTGCGAGGGGGAGCATGATCTCGACGAGCCGCTGGTGCGCGCCCTGACGCGCGCCGCCGAGGAGCATCTGGCGATGAAGCTGCCGCTCGACGCCTTCCGCAGCGGCGAATTGCGGCCGCATCTGTTCATGAACTTCCGCCTCACCGACGAGCACGGCGGCACGCTGGCGATTTCGCGCAACCTGGCCGAACTGCGTGCGGACTATCGCGACCGCGTCGAGCAGGTTTATGCGGCGGCGGAGGTGCAGCACGAAGCGGCACCCGGCGATTCGTCGGGCCTCACCGGCTGGACCTTCGGCGCCCTGCCTGAGCTCATGGAAGTGAAAGTCGGCGCCGGCACCACGGTGGGTTTTCCGGCGCTGGTCGACATGGGCGAGAGCGTGCGCCTGACCGCCTTCGACACCGAGGACAAGGCGCGCGTCGAGCACCGGCGCGGCATGGCGCGGCTGTTCGCCCTGCAGCTCGCCGCCCAGGTCAAGGCCATCGAGAAGCTGCCGGGCCTGCGCGAACTCGCGCTGCAGTTCATCGCACTGGGCACCGAAAGGGAGCTGCGCGAACAGCTGGTCGCCGTGACCCTGGAGCGCACCTGCCTGATGGACCCGCTGCCCGTAGAAGAGTCGGCGTTCGCGACACGGCGCGAAGCGGCGCGAGGCCGCATCCTGCTGGTGGCGCAGGAGATCCTGCGCCTGCTCGGCGGCATCCTGACCGAACACGCGACGCTGGCGAAGAAACTTGCGTCGCAGCAGAAGGCTTTTCCGCAGGCCTGCGCCGACATCGCCGCGCAGCTGGCCGAACTGATGCCCAGGAGGTTCATTGCCGCGACGCCCTTCGAGCGCTTGCAGCACTATCCGCGTTACCTCAAGGCGATCAGCCTGCGCCTCGAAAAGGCGCGCAGCGACCCGGCGCGCGACGCGCGCCTGATGGCTGATTGGCAAGGTTTGGGCAAACCCTGGGAACGCGAGCGCAATGCGATGCTGAAGTCGGGCCAGCAGCAGGATGCCTTCCTCGACGAGTTCCGCTGGCTGCTCGAAGAATTGCGCGTTGCCCTGTTCGCGCAGGAACTGAAGACATCTTCGCCGGTCTCGGTAAAGCGCCTGCAGAAGATGTGGGATAGCCGGCGACATGGATGAACCGACACGATGAAGGATAGCGATGCTTGAAGTGTTTGCCGCCTTGTCGAAGGCGCTGCGCGACCTGACGCGGCCCACGGTGCTCTGGCATGCGCTGTGGCCGCCGCTGGCGGCGCTGCTGCTGTGGATCGCCATCGGATTCGCGGTATGGGCGCATGGCGTCGTGCTGATGGAACGCATCGTGCCGGGGCTGCCCTGGGCAGGCTGGGAGTGGGTGGCGCAGTGGGCGGCGGTGTTCCTGCTGCTGGCGGCCTTCGCCACGCTGACGTACATCACGGCCATCCTGCTGGTGGCCGTGTTTGCCCTGCCGCTGTTGATCAATCTGGTGGCGGCGCACGATTACCCGGATCTCGGGCGCCATGGCGAGAACGTGTTCTGGGGCAGTCTGGGCAACACGCTCGGCGCCGGGGCGATTTTTCTCATCGGCAGCCTGGCGATGCTGCCCCTGCTGCTGATCCCCGGTGCATTGCTGGTTTTGCCCCTGCTCTGGAGTGCATGGCTGAATCAGCGCACTTTCCGCTTCGATGCCCTGGCTGAACATGCGACGCGCAGCGAAATGCAGCTCCTGGCAGCACAGGATCGCAAGCGTTTCTACATGGCCGGGCTGGCAACGGCCGCCGCGGCCTATGTGCCGCTATTAAACCTGCTGGCGCCCGCATTTGCGGCGCTGGTTTTCGTGCATCTCGGACTGGCGGCCCTGCGCCGCCGGCGTCAGGAAGGAGGCGTGGTTTTATGAGTGCAGCAAGCAATGGCATCGGCGCGATCATCATCGGCGACGAGATTACGCTTGGCCGCCGTCAGGACAAGCATTTCGCCAAAATCGTCGAGCTGCTCGCCGCGCGCGGGCTGACGCTCGACTGGGCGCTGTATCACGGCGACAATCGCCAGCGCCTGACGGACGTCCTGCGTCGCAGCTTTGCCAGTGGCGACATCGTCTTCAGTTGCGGCGGCATCGGCAACACGCCGGACGACCACACCCGACAGGCGGCCGCGGCGGCGGCGGGCGTCGACCTGGTCCTGCATCCGGATGCGGAGCGCGAGATCCGCGCCCGCTATGCCGAGATCGGCCGCGAGGTGACCGACTATGCGCTCGACATGGGGCGCTTCCCCGCCGGCAGCCGCATCATTCCCAACCCCTACAACCGCATTCCCGGCTTTTCCCGGGGCGACCACCACTTCGTGCCGGGTTTTCCGCAAATGGCCTGGCCGATGATCGAATGGGTGCTCGACACCTGCTATGCCGATCGCTTCAACCGGCGGCCGTCGGCGGAAGCCGCGATCCTGGTCTGGAAAGGCATCGAAAGCAAGTTGACGCCGCTGATGCTGAAAATCGAGGCCGAGTATCCCGGACTCAAGGTGTTCAGCCTGCCCTTCCTGGGTTCGGCCGACGTTGGCCATCATGTCGAACTCGGCGTGCGCGGCGCGCCGGAACAGGTTCCGGCCGCAATGGAACTGATGCGGCGCGAGGTAGCGGACCTGGGTTACGACTTCGCCGAGAAGGCGTGACCGTGAAGGCGTGACCGTGACGTGAAGCGTCCGCCAATTTGATTTATCCTGTGGGTTCCCCCAATCTCGCATGGCAGGAAAAACAATGGACAGCGTACTGCGCGAGCAACTGCAACATTCCAAATTGTTTGCCAAGGTCGGCCTCGAAAGCGTGGAGCATCTTTTCGAGGGCTGCGAGCGAAGGAAACTGGAGCGCGGCGATCACCTGCTCGAAGCGGATGCCGCGAATAGCCACCTCTACCTGATCCTCGGCGGTGAGTTGCGGGTCTACCTGCCGGGCCGCGACATGCCGGCGCAGGCCGTGCTGGTCGGCGGCGATTGTGTCGGCGAGATGTCGCTGCTCGACGGCCGGCCGGCCTCGGCCCTGGTGCTGGCGGCGCAGGACAGCGAAGTGCTGGCGATTCCGCACGAGGTGGTCTGGTCCCTGGTGGATTGTTCCCATGGCGTGGCGCGCAACCTGCTGGCGATCATCAGCGGCCGGGTTCGCGACAGCAACCAGGCGCTGGTGGCCATGCAGGAGCGCAGCCTCGAATTCGAAGAGGCGGGCAGCGTTGACGCGCTGACGGGGATCCACAACCGGCGCTGGCTGCTGGAAGCCTTTCCACGCGCCATGGCACGCTGCGCGAGGGATGAAAAGCCGCTGTGCCTGGTGATCGCCGACATCGACCGATTCCGCGACTTCAACGCCCGTTTCGGCTACCTCGCCGGCGATGCCGTATTGCGGCGCACGGCGCACCGTCTGGCCGACGGCTTGCGTGCGTGGGACCTGGTCGCCCGCCATGGCGGCCAGGCGTTCGCAATCCTGCTGCCGGAGGCCGACCTGGAAGACGCCCAGTCGATTGCCGAGCGCTTGCGCGATCTGGTGGCGAGCGCCAGCGGTCGGCAGGCGGTCGAGGGCGTGACGCTCAGTTGCGGCGTGACCCGGATGGCGCCGGGCGAGACCCTCGAGGACCTGCTCGCGCGGGCCGATGCGGCGCTGCGACGGGCCAAGGAGGGCGGTCGCGACCGGGTGGAAGCGGCCGTCTGAGCCGGGCCTCAGCCGGTTCCGCCTACGGTCAGGCCATCGATGCGCAGCGTCGGCTGGCCGACGCCGACCGGGACGCTCTGGCCTTCCTTGCCGCAGGTGCCGACCCCCGAATCCAGCGCCATGTCGTTGCCGATCATCGAAACGCGCATCATGGCTTCCGGGCCGCTGCCGATCAGTGTCGCGCCCCTGACCGGCGAAGTGATTTTTCCGTTCTCGATCAGGTAGGCCTCGGCCGTCGAAAAGACGAATTTGCCGCTGGTGATGTCTACCTGGCCGCCGCCGAAGTTGGCGGCGTAAACGCCTTTCTTCACCGACTTGATGATTTCCTGCGGATCGTGGACGCCGTTCATCATCGCCGTGTTGGTCATGCGCGGCAGCGGCAGGTGGGCGAAGGATTCGCGGCGGCCGTTGCCGGTGATCGGCATGCCCATCAGGCGCGCGTTCATCATGTCCTGCATGTAGCCGGTGAGGATGCCGTCCTCGATCAGCACGGTGCGCTCGGTCGGGTTGCCCTCGTCGTCGATCGACAGCGAGCCGCGGCGGTCCTGCAGGGTGCCGTCATCGACCACGGTGACGCCCTTGGCCGCGACCTGCTGGCCGATGCGCCCGGAAAACGCCGAGCTGCCCTTGCGGTTGAAGTCGCCTTCGAGGCCATGGCCGATCGCCTCGTGCAGCAGGATGCCCGGCCAGCCGGGGCCGAGCACCACCGGCATGGTGCCCGCCGGGGCCGGGTCGGCACCGAGATTGACGCGCGCCTGATGCACCGCGTCGCGCGCGTATTCGTGCAGGCGATCGTCGCAGAACCAACCGTAGTCGTAACGCCCGCCGCCGCCGGCGCTGCCCTGCTCGCGGCGGCCGTCCTCTTCCATGATCACGGTGATCGACACCCGCACCAGCGGACGCACGTCGGCCGCCATGTGGCCGTCGCTGCGCGCCACCATCACCACCTCCCACGAGCCGGCGATGTGCGCCATGACCTGGGTGACGCGCGGATCCTCGCCGCGGGCGAAGCCCTCGAGGCGCTCGAGCAGCTTGACCTTGGCGGTGTCGTCGAGCGAATCGAGCGGGTCGTCGGCGCGGTACAGGCGGTTCTTCAGCTTGTGCGGGACGATGCCGACGCGGCGGCGCTCGCCCGCCGCGGCGCTCGCGCGCGTGGCGGTGGCGGCACCGACCAGGGCGTCGAGCGAGATGTCGTCGGAGTAGGCGAAGGCGGTCTTCTCGCCGCTGATCGCGC
>CAZGQB010000108.1:0-6892 GCA_964527055.1 uncultured Sulfuritalea sp. | reverse complement strand
CGGCGCGCGGCCGTATGTGCTAAGGTCGTCGACCCCCGTTACCCAGTGGTTTTGAATGCCCGCCAACTCCTTTTTGAACAGCGACACGCTGGCCGAATTCGCCGGGCGCTTCGACGGCGCGACCCTGCAGCGCGGCCGCGCCTATGCCGGGGAGGGTCGCGTGCGGGTCAGGCACGTCGCGCGGGCACCCGGCGAAATCCATGTCGAAGCCGAGGTGCAGGGCACGCGCAAGCATCCCTATGAGGTCGATCTGTGGCTGGAACTGGACCCGGGCGGTGCAATCGTCGACGTCGACAATTCCTGCATGTGCCCGATGCGGGAAAACTGCAAGCACGTCGTCGCGACGCTGTTGAACCTGGGGGAGACCACCGATATCGGCCGCTTTGGCGGAAACGGAAACGCCTCGGCGCGGGATGACGCCGGCTATCCCGAACCCAGCCCGGCGATGCTGGACTGGCTGGATGCCCTCGATCAAGCGCCGGTGCGGACGGCGCCGGCAAGGGCTTCCGGGGCGCGCGTGGTCTATCTGTTGCGGCCGGGCAGCCCGCCCAGCCTCACCCTGGGCAAGAGCCGGCCGCTGAAGAAGGGCGGCGCCGGCAAGCCGGCCGTGTATCGGCCCCAGCCCTACGACCTGGGCAGCACGCGCAGTCGCGACTTCATCCTCGACGAGGACATTCCGCCCTTGCGCCTGTTTCTCGCCTTGCAGGCCGGCGGCGGCTATTTCTACAACGAAGCCGTCGACCTCACCGGCGAGACCGGCGCCTTGCTGTTGCGGCTGGCACTGCGCACGGGCAGGTTGTACCTCGACAGCCTGGTCGAACTGCCGCTCGAATCCGGTGCGCCACGGCCGCTCAAGCTGTCGTGGGCGCACAACCTGGCCGGCCTGCAGCAACTGGCGTTCGACCTGCCGCCGGCCCTGCAGATGATTCCGACCTGGCCGCCCTTCTATCTGGATACGGCGGCCGGAATGGTCGGCGAATTGCAGTCCGACCTCTCCGCCCGCTTGTTGCAGCAGATGATGACGGCGCCGCCGCTGAACGAAGCCGACGCGCCGCTGGTGCGCGAGCGCCTGATGCAACTGGCGCAAGAGCGGCAGGTCGCGCTGCCGCTGCCGGATGCACCGCAGGCAATGGCGGCCGGCAAGCCGGCCGCGCGCCTGGTGCTGACGCGGGGTCGTTTCCGCCACCTGGCCATGAGCCGCCAGCACGACGACCTGGCGCTCGCGGTGCTCTGCTTCGATTATCCGCAGGGTCTCACCGTCGTCGGCGTCGAGCATCCGCCGTCGCTGATGCGGCAACGGCTGGAGGGTGAGTGGCGGACGCTGCAACGCGACCTGGCGGCCGAGGGCGAGGCATGGCGGCAGGTGCGCGCCGCCGGGCTCGACGGCTGGCAGCGCAGCCTGGCCAACTGCCAGCGGCTGGAGGGCACGGAAGATGGCCTGATGCCCTTGCGCAATGACGCCGTCGGCTGGCTGGCCTTCCTCAGCGAAGGCGTGCCCACGCTGGAGCGCCAGGGCATCCCCGTGGTTTTTGCCGATGATTTCCCGTATTGCGTTGCCCAGGCGGAAGACTGGTTCGTCGCGGTCGACGAGTCGGTCGGCAGCGACTGGTTCGATCTGGACCTGGAGGTGACCGTCGCCGGCGAGCGCATCAGCCTGGTGCCGCCGCTGCTGCGCCTGCTGCGCGAGGAGCCCGACCTGCTGGGCGTGGTGCGCGGCCTCGCAGACAGCCAGACATTCCCCGTGGCGCTCGACGCGCGGCGCATCCTGCCGGTGCCGGCGGGCCGCCTCAAGGCCTGGCTGCTGCCCTTGCTGGAGTTCCTCGACGAGGACCGGCCGCGCCTGTCGCGCCACAATGCCGTGGTCCTCGCCGGGCTGGAGCAGCAGCCGGCGCAATGGACGGGCGGCGAAGAACTGCGCGCCCTGGGGCGCCGCCTCAACGATTTTTCCGGTATGACGCACCACGCGCCGGCGCCCGGCTTCGCGGCCACGTTGCGTCCCTACCAGCAGATCGGCCTCGACTGGCTGCAGTTCCTGCGCGAATACGGCCTGGCCGGCATCCTCGCCGACGACATGGGGCTGGGCAAGACCGTGCAGACCCTGGCCCACCTGCACCTGGAAAAGACCTCGGGCCGTGCCGACCGGCCCAGCCTGGTGGTGGCCACCACCAGCCTGATGGCCAACTGGCGCGACGAAGCCGCGCAGTTCACGCCCGCGCTGAACGTCCTGATCCTGCACGGCAAGGACCGCGCCGAGCGCTTCGGCGAGATCGCCGCGGCCGACCTGGTGTTGACCACCTACCCGCTGCTGGTGCGCGATCGCGAAACCCTGCTGGCGCAGGACTGGCACCTGCTGGTGATGGACGAGGCCCAATTCATCAAGAACCCCAAGGCGCAATCGCACCAGGTGGCGCGCTCCCTGCGTGCGCGCCATCGCCTGTCGCTCACCGGCACGCCGCTGGAAAACCACCTCGGCGAACTCTGGGCGCAGTTCGACTTCCTGATGCCCGGCCTGCTCGGCACCGCCAAGCGCTTCACCCAGGTGTTCCGCACCCCCGTCGAAAAGCTGGGCGACGAGGAAATGCGCGCGCGCCTTGCGGAGCGGGTACGGCCCTTCCTGCTGCGGCGGACCAAGGAGCAGGTGCTGAAGGACCTGCCGCCGCGGACCGAGATGGTGCGCTGGGTCGAGATCGAGGGCGGCCAGCGCGACCTCTACGAATCCCTGCGCGTGGCCTTCGACCGCAAGTTGCGCCGGGCGTTGACCGAGCAGGGCATCGGCCGCAGCCAGATCATGATTTTCGACGCGCTGCTGAAACTCAGGCAGATCTGCTGCGATCCGCGCCTGGTCAAGCTGCCGGCGGCCGAAGCGCTGGTGAAAAAGGGCCACGCCCATTCGGCCAAGCTGGACACGTTGATGGAAATGCTCGTGGAATTGCTCGACGAAGGCCGCAAGGTGCTGCTGTTCTCGCAATTCACCTCGATGCTGGGGCTGATCGAGCCCGAACTCGAAAAACGCGGCATCCCCTACGCCAAACTCACCGGCCAGACCCGCGACCGCGAAACGCCGATCAGCGATTTCCAGGAAGGCCGCGTGCCGCTGTTCCTGATCAGCCTCAAGGCCGGCGGCACCGGCCTCAACCTGACCGCCGCCGATACCGTGATCCATTACGACCCGTGGTGGAATCCGGCGGTCGAGGAGCAGGCGACGGCGCGCGCCCACCGCATCGGCCAGGACAAGCCGGTGTTCGTCTACAAGCTGATGACCCAGGGCACGGTCGAGGAAAAGATCCTCGCCCTGCAGGGCCGCAAGCGCGGTCTGGCCGACCAGTTGCTGAAGCAGGGCGGGGCGGGCGGCGAGGGCGGGGGCCACCTGCTGACCGCCGGCGACCTGGATGTGCTGTTCCAGCCGCTGGGCTGAAATCTGCGGCGGGTGACGGACAATTCCGCGCGGGTTCGCGGCGATCCAACGAAAACAGGGACCGTGGTCCCCGTTGGCGCAATCAGGAATGTGTCCGTGCGGCGTCAGTCTTCGTACTTGAAGGACATCGAGACGCGCGCACGATAGGCGACCACCTTGCCGTTGTCGATTTTCATGTCGAACTTGGTGATCTCGGCGACGCGCAGGTCGCGCAGGGTCTTGGCCGCCGCCTCGACGGCCGAGCGGGCCGCATCTTCAAATGATGTCGAACTGGAGCCTACGACTTCAACGATCTTGTAGACGGGGTTGTCGTTCTTCGCTTTCTTTGCCATGGTCACCTCCGGTATATGGGTTATGCGCTGATTTGTATCTTCAGCACGGCCATCATAGCCCAAACGAATGGAATGCGACGCCGCCGTGCCGGCGCCGCCCGGCGGCGGAACGCCGCGCCTCAGCCGCCGGCGATGATCGGCACCAGGCTCACCCGGTCACCGCTGCGCAACGCCCGGCTGCGTTCACCGGAGAGCACCATTTCGCCATTGACCGTGACGTTCCAGGTCGGGTCGTCGAGCGCTGCGTGCGCTCCCGGCAGGTGGCGGCGCAGGGCGCTGCGCAGTTCGCTGACGCTGCTTACCGCCTCGTCGATGACGATGGCCTTGTCGGGCGCGCCGGGCAGCGGTTTGGGCAATTCGACGCGCAGCGCGAAGCCGGTCGCGGCCAGCGCCAGTTTCTGGTGCCACTCCGCGCGCGGCACACCTTCGCTGTTGAGGCCGGTCAGCTCGTAGAAGCGCGCCTTCATGGCCTCGAACTCGCGGCGATCGATCTTCTCGCCCTTGAACGGGCCGTTGTCGATGGCTTCGTCGAACCAGCGCGCGGGCAGGGTGTCGTCCTTGGCGCGCAGGCCGAGGCGGAAATTCAGCATGTGTTCGAGGCCGGTGATGTTGCGCCCGACCTCGTCGAGTTCTTCTGCGCTCACCGGCTGGCCGATCATGGTGGCCAGCTGGGTGGCGAAATCCCCGCAGTCGGGCAGGGTGGGCGAGTTGAACAGCTTGGTGTTGAAGCGGCACATGCCGACCGAGTCGCCGACGGCGAAGGTGTTCTCGCAGCGGCGCACGGCGATTTCCTTGCCTTCGTAGCTGTTCGGCTGCGGCGCCACGGTGCCGCCGTAGAGCTGGGCCTTGAACGGCGCATCGTCGTTGACGCGGGCATTGATTTCCAGCGTGACGCGGTTGCGCAGATGATCCATGCCGCGCGTGGCGACCGAAAGGCCGAGGGCGAAGGCCTTGAGGATGCGCGCATCGTGCGGGTCGGACTGGAACAGGCCCTTGACCGCCATGCGGTATTCGAGCGCCTCCTGCGGGTACTTGCCCGTGTCCACGGCGCGCGCCGAGTCGGCGATGGTGTCGCCGAAGCCTTCGCGCTTCGCGGTCATGAACAACAGCTTTTCGATGGTCTCGTAGTTGCCCCAGGAGAGGTCGAGGCCGCCGGTATGGCTGGCGTCGATGATGCCGCGCTGCCAGAGTTCCATCGCCCAGGAAATCGCGCTGCCCGTGGAGGCCGAGTCGAGGCCGAGGTCGTTGAGGATGTTGTTCAGGCGCAGCACGTGTTCCGCTTCGCGCAGGCCGATCATCGGACCGAACTTGCCGACCGTGACGTACTCGGGGCCGTCGCCCTTGTCGTACTTGTCGAACTTTCCGTCGCCCTTGATGCCGTTGTAGGTGCGCCGCTTGTGGTGGTCGATGTCGGCCTGGGCCTTGTCGTAGCTGGCGTTGCCCTTGAGCCCCATCAGTGCGGCCGAACCCCAGCCGCCCTTGCCCTCCGGCGTCATGTCGTTCTGGTTGCGGCACTGCACCGGGCACTTGAAGCATCCGTCCATGGCCGGCCGGTAAGGGTCGAAATTGTCGGCATCGAGCGATTCGTGCCAGGCGGTGGTCTGGTTGTTCAGGGTGCCCAGCGCGCCCAGCACGCGCGACGGCTTGTAGAGGAAGGGCGTGCCGACCTGCTTCAGCGCGTTCTTGATCACCGAGGTCGAGGTGATCTTCTTGCCGATGATCTTGTTGTGGGCCTTGAGTTCCTTCGCCAGCGGCGCCTCGGCCGGCTTGCCCTGGATCATGATGGCCTTCAGGCGCAGCGCGCCCATCTTGGCGCCGCCGCCGCCGCGCGCCCAGATCGACTTGATGCCGCCCATGATGCCGCTGCACAGCACCTGGTTCTCGCCGGCCGTGGTGATGCGCGCCAGCGCCATGTCCTTGCGCTCGGTGCAGTTGAAATCGCGCTCGATGGCGGCGGCGGTGTCGAGGTTGTCGAGGCCGACATAAGGCGTCGCGTCGAGGAACTCGATCGCGTCGTGCGAGATTTTCAGCAGCGTCCATTGCGCGGCCAGGCCGTAGAGCACGATGTGGTCGTAGCCGAGGCGCTTGGTGAAGGCGGGGAAATAATCTCCGGCGCTGGCATCGAGGAAGGCGTAACTGTCGGGCGAACGGCTGGTGAAGTTGCCGCGCGTGGCCGAGGGCATGCTGCCGGTCAGCGTGCCGGCGCCGAAGATCAGCGGCACCTCGGGGTCGAGCGCATCCTTGTTTTCGTCGAGCAGGTTGTAGAGCAGCACCATGTTGGCGCCGCGGCCGCCGAGGAAGGTGCGCATGATTTCGGCGGGAAGGTACCTGCTGCGGGTTTCGCGGCGCTCGAGGTCGACGAACAGCACCGCGCCCTGGGTCGGGTACTGCGGCGCATCGTGCATGCGCGCGCACAACTGATCGATCTTGGTCCTGACGCTCATCGTTCGCTCTCCATGGCCGCACTCCGGCAATGGCGATTAGTCTACAATATAAATGATTGGAAGTCCATCAATATTGCGTGCGACTTCCGGACGGCACCGAGGCCGCGGCCCGGCCTAGCGATGCTGGGGGAACACTTTTCGCAGCAGTGCGATGAAGCTGGTGCGCTCGGCCTCGCTGAAGTTTTCCAGCAGGCGCTTTTCGTGCTGGCTGACCTGGCGCTTCAGCTTGCGCAGCAGCGTGGTGCCGGCGGCCGTCAGGCGGATCGCGTTGGAACGGCGGTCATGCAGGGCGACCCGGCGTTCGACCAGGCCGCGCCGTTCCAGGTTGTCGATCACGGTGACCACCGTCGAGCGGTCGAGTTGCGTGGCGCGGGCCAGTTCGCTTTGCTTGAGGTCGGGGTTGGCCTCGATGATGACCAGCACGCCGAACAGGCCGGGCGTCACGTCCTCGCCTCCCGGACCTTGGGCAAAGTCGCGGAACAGCGCAATCTGGGCCATGCGCAACTGGTAGCCGACAAGCTCGGGCAGCATGCCGTAGTTGGTGGCGGATTTCTTTCTTGCGGCGGAGGTGGCGGGCATGGCTTGGCCTGGTCGGTTCGGGGAGGTATGCGAACGAGCTGAATTCGCAGCCGGATTATGGCCGCGCCAAATACCCCGAGTCAAATAATGGGGTTTCCAGCAAAACCGTGCCGGCGGGTTTT
>CAZGQB010000107.1:0-6927 GCA_964527055.1 uncultured Sulfuritalea sp. | reverse complement strand
CTGAGCCGCTCGGTGCGGCTGCCGGTACTGCTGGTGCCGCTGCGCGAACTTATCGCCCAGGAACTGCTCGATGTCATGCTGCGTGTCGCGCGCCACCTGGCGCTGGAAATCGCCGCGACAGTCTTCCGCAAGACGGCGGAAGATTCCGAGCCCGCACCCGCCCCGGAATCCTGAAGAAACGGCTGATTGACGGCGGCCGGCAAGGCCGGACATACTCTTGACGCCCGCATTGACAGTGCAATGCCTCCACCGCATCCCTGAAAGGAGTGGCGCATGAATACCCCGACAAATATCGCAACCGCCGGACCATGGCTGACGCGAACGTCACCGCGCCTTTCATGCATATCGGGTTTCCTCGCAGCTCTCGCGGCCATCATGCTCGGCGTGTCCGCCGCTTCGACCACCTTTGCCGCCGAGCCGAAGATGCCTATCTTCGACGCCCACGTGCATTACAGTCATGACGCATGGGAGACGACCCCGCCCAAGGCGGCCATCGCCATCCTGCGCAAGGCAGGACTCAAGCGGGCGATGGTGTCGAGTTCCAGCGACGACGGCACGCAAAAGCTTTACGCAGAGGCACCGGACCTCGTTGTGCCCTCGCTGCGCCCCTACCGCACGCGCGGCGAAACATCGAGCTGGCTACGCGACGAAACCGTGATCGGCCATGTCGAGGAGCGGCTGAAGAAGCATCGCTACGCGGCGATCGGCGAGTTCCATGTCTTCGGTGCCGACGCCGATCTGCCGGTGATGCGGCGCATGGTCCAACTGGCGCGGCAATATCGCCTCTGGCTGCACCTGCACGGCGACAGCGAAGCCGTCGAGCGCGTGCTGGCCCAGGACCCCGAGGCGCGCATCCTCTGGGCCCATGCCGGCTTCGACCGACCCGAAGCCGTGCGCGCCATGCTGCGCAAACACCGCAAGCTGCACGCTGACCTGGCCTACCGCAATGACCATGCCTCGGGCGACAAGGTCGAGCCCGCCTGGCGCGAAACCTTCCTCGAATTTCCCAACCGATTCCTGGTTGGCACCGACACCTTCACGCCCGAGCGCTGGCACTACATCGTCGAGCATGCCGAGTGGTCGCGCGGATGGCTGGCCGATTTGCCGAAGGACGTCGCCGAGAAGATCGGCTGGCGCAACGGCGAAGCCCTGTTCGCATCGATGATGGCGGGTAAATGAGAAAAAGTCGGCGCCGGCGGCACGGCGATCAATGGCGCCGCATGCTCGCGGCCTGCTTAGCGTATGCCACCGGCACTGGGCCGGCTTCAGCCGGCCTCGGTAGACTGAAGTCTGCCCTACAACGGTGCAATGTCGTGGCTGCACTGATCCTGAGCTTTGGGACGGCCGCCACTCTGGCGGCATGTCCGCCTGATGCGGCCGATGGCGCGGTGCTCAAGGCAGGCGAACTGGTGCTTGCCTATCGACCAGTTCTGTCCGACAAGACAGGCCGGATACCGATGGCGCGGCATTTCGCGATGGAGGTGCAGCTCTGCGACACGGGCGGCGTCTCGAACGCACAGCTGACCGGGGTCGACGCCCGCATGCCCGCGCACAAGCACGGCATGAACTACCGGCCGACGATCAGGCCGCTGGGCAACGGGCGATTTCGCATCGACGGCATGATGCTGCACATGGCTGGCCAGTGGGAGTTTGCCTTCGAGGTGCAGGCCGGCAAGGAACTCATGCGCCTTACCCATGACATCCGGGCCGACTGAACGCCCCTTGCGCCGATGGGTATGCGCGGCCCTGCCGCTGCTGTTCGCGCTTGCCGCCACGGCCGCCGAAACCATCCGCTTCGATGCCTCCGAACTCGAACGGATCGCGGCCCATGGTCCATGGCCGCTGCAGTGGGCGCCCGATCCCGGCAACCGGGTGTCGGCCAATGCCGCGGCGATACGCCTCGGCCATGATCTGTTTTTCGATCCTCGACTCTCCGCCAGCCGGCGCGTGTCCTGCGCCAGCTGCCACGACCCGGCACGCGGCTTCCAGGATGGCCGCACCGTGGCGCGCGGTCTGGTCACCGGCATCCGCAACACGCCGGGCTTGTTCAACGTGCGCCACCAGCGCTGGTTCGGCTGGGACGGCGGCAACGACAGTTTGTGGTCGGCCAGCCTGCGGCCCATCCTCGACCCGCGCGAAATGGGCGGCAAGGCGGCGCGCGTGGCGCGGACCCTGCGCAGCAACACGATGCTGGAATGCCATTACACCCGGGCCTTCGGCAAACCGCCCGATGCCGACGACCCGCAATTCATGGTGAATGTCGCGAAAGCCATCGCCGCCTGGCAGGAGACCCTGGTCTCGCCGCCGACTGCCTTCGACCGCTTCCGCGATGCCTTGCAGCAGGGCGATGCGCATGCGGCCGCCGCCTATCCGGAGGCGGCGCAGCGCGGCCTGCGCCTGTTCCTCGGCCGCGGCCAGTGCGCCACCTGCCATGCCGGCCCGCTATTTACCAACGGCGAATTCGGCGACATCGGCATGCCCTTTTTCATCAAGCCGGATGGCGTCGATTCTGGCCGCCAGGGCGGCATCAAGCACCTGCTGGCGAGCCCCTGGAACCTGCTCGGCGCCCATAACGACGATGCGACGGGGAACAATGCCACGGCAACGAAACACCTGCGGCCCGAACATCGAAACTTCGGGGAATTCAAGGTGCCGACGCTGCGCAACCTGACGCTGACCGCACCCTACATGCACAACGGCAGCCTGGCTACGCTGCGCGACGTGGTGCGGCACTACTCGGAACTCGACGAAGACCGCCTGCACAGCGACGGCGAGCGCATCCTCAAACCGCTCAAGCTGTCCGAGGGCGAAAGCGACGATCTCGTCGCATTCCTCGTATCGCTCTCACCCGCGACACCCTTGCCGCCGCCAGTGGTGCCAGCGCTTGTTCCGACCTGTCATGCGCAGTAGTACCGGCGCCGACTTTTGACGATCCTTTCGTTAATGCAACGGCGCGGACAATGCGGTGGCTGTTCGGCCGAAGTAGTCTGCGGCGCTATTTCAATGAGCTTCCGTACCCGGCTAGACGCGGCCTAAAGAGTGGAGTTCAATTTCCTGACAATTTGTTGATTTTCTCAAATCTATGACGACCATTCTTTACCGAAATTCGCATTAGTTCCCCTGGCTGTAGGGACACTGGGCGAATCTCATCCCAACATATCCGCCCTCGTTCAAAACGTTCAGCATGCAACAGCGTCTTAATTGTGTACCGCATCCCCACACGCTCAGTAATTTCAATCCACTCAATCCAACGCAATTTAACAATTCCATTGGATATCACGTTTCGGCGTAGCGCCACGTTATCGCCATTGGCGCGCATGGCTAAAGATGGATACAGAACACCATGAAGTCCTGCAGATTCGTAAGCCATTTGAGCAAAAGCGGCAGAGATTTTGTACTCATGACTGTTATTACTTTCTACGACGCTGCAAAAGTGTTCGTTCAAGAAGCTATGGATAAGCTGCAATTGCGGCGTACCTATGACATATGCCTGTTGGAATGGAATTTCCCTGCCAGAAGCGCTCCGTTGGAATACTTCAGGCGTGTATCCCATAGGAAGCAGATTTAGGGGTTTGACTATTTCCCAAACACTGAGTGCAATCTTTTCTCCAAGGCGAGCATCAACCTCGAAGAGGGGCATTTGGCGTCCAACGCTAGCATAAAAGATCGCTTGGCCCGGTAAATTTGCCCTTCCAAAGGTGGTCACCATTTCTGGGGGAGGTGGGCCAATTTCAGAAAGATGCTCAGGTAGCTTGTTACAAACGCGAGCACGAGAAAGTAAGGAGTCGGGGCTTGGCTGAAATGTATAACCTGTTGTAACCCAGCCCCGACTGATCAAACTGAGTTGCTTTCTGACCTGATTTACGTCCGCTGTCATCAAATCTAGGTTTTGCAGCTTGGTAATCGCAGCCGCCACAGTAGATTGGAGCATTGGCGAATCTAGGCGCATATGTTCTGGCAAACGCCCTTTTCTGCTGATGAATCAGCAGTCACAGAACGACCCCATGCAAAGGGGGGCACTTGTTGCTATGTTTTGCGATCAACTCAAGCGCCCGCGACAATTCATAGTCACTCCAAGCGCGAAATTCAGTACACCCATCAAAATCGGTAAAGAGCGGATCATCACCGATATCCAATAGCAAATTCTCAAGTTGAAACCCTTTGAAGCTTAGCGAAGACAGATGGATCACTTCTGCCTGAAAGCCCGATACTTGTTGAACCTGCTTTATCCGCCTTGCGTTTAATCGAGCTGAAGTTAACCCCACCTTGTAAACAGGTTTTCCATTGAAGTATTGCCCAACAGCTCTCCATACGTACACAGCATCCCAATCTGATTTAGAACCGGGAACCATGTGTGCGCAGACCTCCTCGAGAATGCTTTGACGTACGGCTGCTTGATAAGCTGCAGAAGATGCAATTTGGAAGTCTTTTCGCGTACGGAATTTTGCCGCCTCGGTTTTGATTACTGATATATCCGACCAGTCTCGATACTTATGTTGCATGTGGGAACAAACTGCGTCCAGAAGCCCTCGCGCCAACGCCCGTTGATAAGCTGTAGAGTCTCCATCCTTGAACTCATTTCGTGTTGCGAATTTCGCCGCAGCCTCGAACAAGTCAGCATCAGTCCAATATCGTTTCTGCCGCAGTAAATGTCTGCAGACTTCGTCAAACCAACCGCGTTTCAATATGGCGCTCATAGCACCAGGTGCGCTTTCTCTGAAAGATTGGAGTGTTTCAAATTCAGAGGCTAAGGCTTTTAGCTCTTCAATCGTCCAAGCCTTCTTCTCATTCTCACGCATATGCGCGCAGGTACGGTCAAGAATTCCTCGTTTTCTCGCCGCCTGATAGGCAGATTCAGAACCATGCTTAAAAGCACTGCGGCTCTGATACATAGATGCTTCTTGCCATATCATTTCGTTAGTCCAGTAGGTTCTCTCGAACTCCATGTGCGAACACACCTCATCCATGACTCCTAACCGAATGGCTGCTGCATAGGCTTTGCTATTCCCTCGCGCAAAAGCTGTGCGCGTTAGGTACTTGTTGGCTTCGGCTTGTATATTTACCTGCAGCCAGTGTTCTTTCTGCTTAGCCATATGCCGGCAGATAGCATTAAGGATATTTCTACGCTGTGCCGCTGCATATGCAGCGCGGTTCGATCTCTCAAACTCCACTCGCGTTTTATATTTAAGCGCCTCCTGTGCCAATAACTCATCCGTCCATCGCGCGTAACGGAAAGTCATGTGTGAGCACACATCATCAAGAATTCCGAGTTGAAGTGCCTTTCTGTAAGCCCCCCGACTGCCTGCTGAAAATAAAGTTCTTGTCGAGTACTTGGATGCCTCAGAAGCAATTGTCATCGGGTTCCACATTCCCTTTTTGCTGATCATGTGCAAGCAAATTTTATCTAACAGACCTAAGCGCTTTGCGGCTGTGTAGGCGGCAGTAGACCCTAATTTGAAAGCTCTACGGTTTCGGAATCGTTTCGCTTCTAGGACCAAAGCCTGTTCTGTCCACTTGCTTTTCATAGCCCATCCACAGAAATGAATCTTTAACAGTTAGTACTGTAATCAAAGCCGCTATATGGTAGGGCTGATGCAAATGTAAAGGTTAGGACCGTTTTTGGCACCGAGCGGTAGTTCATCCAAACTGAGCCATTGTCCGCAAAGTCCGAATAACCGCCGTACCGCCAGCACCGACTTTTGCTGGTCTGCTTCGCAATACTTGTGAAGGTTGGCTTCAGCTAGGGGGCAATTTGGCGGACTAAAGTCCGCCCTACCGACCGCCCTACCGCCCGTCCTGCATTCTGCCCATAATGAATGGGCCATTCCGCCAGCGTTGCGCTAGCCGAATCTTCCCGTGATGTAGTCTTCCGTCGCCTTCTTCTGCGGCTTGATGAAAATCTGGTCAGTGACGCCGAACTCGACCATCTCGCCGAGGTACATGTAGGCGGTGTAGTCGGAAATGCGCGCCGCCTGCTGCATGTTGTGGGTGACGATCAGGATGGTGACCTTTTCCTTCAGTTCGGTTACCAGTTCCTCGATGCTGGCCGTGGCGATCGGGTCGAGCGCCGAGGTCGGCTCGTCGAAGAGGATGATCTCGGGATCGGATGCCAGGGCGCGGGCGATGCACAGGCGCTGCTGCTGGCCGCCGGAAAGGTTGGCGCCGAGTTCCTGGAGCCGGTTGCTGACCTCGTTCCACAGCGCGGCGCCCTTGAGCGCGGACTCGACGCGGTCGTCGAGTTCGTTCTTGTTGTTCATGCCGCGCACGCGCAGGCTGTAGGCGACGTTCTCGTAGATCGATTTGGGGAAGGGATTGGGCTTCTGGAACACCATGCTGATGCGCATGCGCACCTCGATCGGATCGACGTCGGGCGCGAGCAGATTGGTGTTGTCCGGGTGAAACACGATGCCGCCGCCGGCGTACCGGTTGCCGGGATACAGGTCGTGCATGCGATTGAAGCAGCGCAGCAGCGTCGACTTGCCGCAACCCGAGGGCCCGATCAGCGCCGTCACATGGCGGTCGTAGATCGGCATCGTCACGCGCTTCAGGGCGTGGAATGCGCCGTAGTAAAAATCGAGGTCGCGCACCTCGGCCTTGAGCACGGTGCCTTCGACACCTGCCTCCATGACGCTGGGAACTTGCATATCGGTCACCACTTGATGTTTTTACGCAGTTGAAAACGCAGGTAGATGGCCAGGCCGTTCATGGCCAGGGTCATGAACACCAGGACGAAGCCGGCTGCGGCGGCATTGACCTGGAACTCCGCCTCGGGGCGCGAAGTCCAGTTGAACATCTGGATCGGCATCACCGTGAAGGGGGCGAAGATCCAGTCGAACAACCCCGCCGGCGGGTCGCCGGCGAACGGTGCGGTGGGCAGGAAGGCGATGAAGGTCAGCGCGCCGATGGTGATGATCGGCGCCGTTTCGC
>CAZGQB010000106.1:0-7000 GCA_964527055.1 uncultured Sulfuritalea sp. | reverse complement strand
GGCCGAGAGCTTGCGCAGGGCGTCCTGCCCGATGTTGCGCGCGACGGCGACATAGGTGGCCGAGTCGGTGACCTTGATCTTGCCAATCTGTTCCTTGGCAAACCCGGCCTCGCCGGTCAGCGCGCCGAGCACGTCGCCGGGACGGAGCTTTTCCTTGCGCCCGCCGAGGATGAGCAGGGTCACCATGGGCGGCAGCAGCCGAGCGTTCGACGCCTCCTGCAATTCGTCCATGGCATGCCATTCGACTTCCTGGCCCAGGGTCGTCACGATATTGCGCACGCGCGCCATCTGGTTGCTACTGACCAGGCTGAAGGCCCAGCCTTCCTGGTCGACGCGGCCGGTGCGGCCGATGCGATGCACATGCACTTCGCTGTCCGGCGTGACATCGACGTTGATCACCGCTTCGAGCTGGTCGATGTCGAGGCCGCGCGCGGCGACGTCGGTGGCGACCAGCACCGAGCAGCTGCGGTTGGCGAACTGAACCAGCACCTGGTCGCGTTCGCGCTGTTCCATCTCGCCGTGCAGGGCGAGGGCGACGAAGCCTTCGGCACGCAATTGTTGCAGCAGGTCGCGGCACTGCTGGCGCGTATTGCAGAAGGCCAGGGTACTGACCGGCCGATAATGATTGAGCAGGAGGCCGACCGCAGCCAGCTTCTGCGCGGCATCAACTTCGTAGAAGCGCTGGCGGATCTTGCCGGGCTCGTGCTGCTCGGGCAGGGTGATGCGCTGCGGCTGGCGCAGGAAGGCCTGGCTAAGCCTGGCGATGCCTTCCGGATAGGTGGCGGAGAAGAGCAGGGTCTGGCGCGTCTTGGGGCAGGCCTTGGCGACGGTGGCGATGTCGTCGTAAAAGCCCATGTCGAGCATGCGATCGGCTTCGTCCAGCACCAGGGTGTCGAGCGCCGACAGGTCGAGGCTGGCGCGCTGCAGGTGGTCGAGGATGCGCCCCGGCGTGCCGACCACGACGTGGGCGCCGTGCTCCAGGCTGGAAATCTGCGGCCGCATGGTGCTGCCGCCACACAGGGTCAGCACCTTGATGTTGTCTTCGCCGCGCGCCAGGCGACGGATTTCGCGCGCCACCTGGTCGGCCAGCTCCCGCGTCGGGCACAGCACCAGCGCCTGCACCGCGAAGCGGCGCGGATTCAGGCGGGCCAGCAGGCTCAGGGCAAAGGCCGCGGTCTTGCCGCTGCCGGTTTTGGCTTGCGCGATCAGGTCATGGCCGGCCAGGGCGGGCGGCAGGCTGGCGGCCTGGATCGGCGTCATCTGCAGGTAGCCCAGCTGCCGCAGGTTCGCCAGCGTGGACGGCGCCAGCGGCAATCGGTCGAAGGAGAGATTCGTTGCGCTGGCGTCGCCTGCGTGCACGGCGGGCGGGGAAACGGGGGGAGATGCTGGAGCGGCGTCGGTCATGCGCGATTATAAAGGCGCTCGCCGCCGGCGCCGCGGATCATCGCGGGTCAGTCGATGCGCAGCAGCACGATGCGGTTGTTATAGGTATCGATAACCCAGACATGGGGCGCGCGGGCGAGTACGGCCTCGGGTTTGTCGAAGGCGTCCGGCGCGCGGCCGCGCTTGCCGCTGCCGAGCATGCCGAGCAGCTTGTGGCCGCGATCGAGCAGCAGGATGCGGTGGTTGTACTCGTCGGCCAGCCAGACGCGGTCGCCGTCGATGGCGAGGTACTTGGGGCCGCTGAGGCCCAGCGCGGGGCCGAAGGTGGCGCGGTGCTTGAACGCGGCGTCGAACACCTGGACGCGGTTGTTGCCCGAGTCGACCACATACACGCTGCCGTCGCCGGCGACGGCGACGTCGTGCGGGTTGCGCAGCTCGCCGTCGCTGCTGCCGGGCCCGGCGAGTGTGCGCTCCAGCTTGCCGTCGCGGAACACGCTGAGGGTTGCACTGCGCGTGTTGGTGACGAGGACCCGGCCATCGGGTGCGACCGCCACCCCCTCCGGGCCCGAAAGACCCTTCAGCTCGGCGACCAGCCGTGCCTGTGCGACCCTGACCTCGTAGATGGCCACGCGGTCGTTGCCGGTGTCGGCCACCAGCAGCCGCCCCGATTTGTCGAACTCGGCGTCGTGGGGGTAGGACAACTCGCCGGCACCGAAGCTGCCGACCGGTTTCAGCGTCATCGCTTCGAGCACCCGGATGCGGCTGTTGGCCATGTCCGTGAGGTAGATGAGCTTGCCGTCGGGCGAGAAAGCGGCATCGTGGGGTTGCGCAAGCCCGTCGGCGAACTCGGCGAGCTGGGTGGCACGCAAGGCCGGTTGCGCGCCGGCCAGGGAAGTCAGGAGCAGAAAGGCCGTGAAGATGACGGTGCGCATGGCGGGTTTCCTCGTAAAACCGGCGTCAGTCGGGCTCAATCGCGCCGAGCAGGCGCGGCGCGCCCGAGCCGTTCAACTCGAATACGCTGCCGCCGCCCGATGCGGTGCCCTCGCTGGTGAAGGCGTTTATGGTGAATTGGTGCGTCACCAGTATTACCGGCGGGCCGTCAATCGGCAGTCCGGAAAGGAATTTGCGCAGGGCGGCCAGCGTCGTTTCGCGCCGCTCGGAACGCGCAAAGAAGGAATTCAGTGCCGGCTGCGGCGTTACGGGGCCGAGGTTCAGCAATCTTGCCGTTTCGAGGCAGCGACACCACTGGCTGGAATAGACCCTGGCCTCCCTGACACCCGCCTGCGCAAGGCGCCGTCCGAGCGCCTGCGCCTGCGCCCGGCCGGCGGCGTCGAGGTTACGCTGGGTGGAACAATCCTCGAGCGTGAAGTTCGGCGGATCGCCGATCCCGGGTGCGTTGGCGTGGCGCAACATCAGTGCGCGCCGCGGTTTGGCGAGTTCGGCAAGGGATATGGTGTCCGCAGCGCAGGCTGCGCCGCCGAGCACGAAGATGAAGCCGGCAAGGATCGACTGAACGGTGCGCATGGGCGTGAATGCTACCGCAAGGCGGCCGCCGGTGGCGGTGGGGGTAGTACGGTTGCCGCGTCGGGGAGCGGCTTTCGGTTCCGCGCCGGGTGTATCAGCCGGCGGCGCCGTCCCGGCGGCGGGAAACCTGTTCGAGCCGGGCTTTTTCCGCGATCACCTTGTTGGCGTAGGTCTGCTCGGTATCGTCGATGGCGCCGGCGTAGTACTGCAGGCCTTCCATCAGCCCGCCCTGGCGCTGGATCGACTCCTGCAGGATGCGGGCGCCGATACGGACATTTGTCGCCGGGTCGAGGAACTTCCGGCTGTCGGCCTCCCCGGGCAGCTTGTCCATGTGAAAGCGTGGAATGATCTGCATCAGGCCGACGGCACCCATGGGGCTTTGCGAATACGGGTTGAACCGGGATTCGATGCTGATCACGGCGATGATGAGCAGGGGGTCGACGCGCCATTCGCGTCCTGCAGCCTGTGCGGCTTCAAAAACCGGCTGCAGGGCTTCCGCCGATACCCGATAGCGCTGCGCCACCTGATCGAGGGCCGCGACCATGGTCGTCGGCAGCCGTTGCGGGGCGCGCCCGGAGCCCGATACAGCAGCCGGAGTCACGACCGCGCCGGTGGTTTGCGGCGGGAAGATTTCTTTCGCCTGAAAAAGGCTGAAATCCGCGGTCACTCCGCCGACAACGACGAAGAGCAGCGCCAACCCGGCCGTTGCCAGGTCGATATGCAGGTAGTGCAGGAATGCGCCGGTGCGGCGTTCCATGAATTTTCGGACAGTGAGTGTTGCCGACATGCTGGCTCCTTTGCTGTTGCCTTGTTCCATCCGCGCCGAGGCGCTCCGGACTGTTCCGGAACTACCGGCGATGGAAACGCGAAACGCAAGGACTGCGGACTGCTTGACCAGGGCTGGAGTACGCCAGGCCCTGCGGGAAGGTGTTGTTTTCGGCTGGCAAGCGCATGATGTCCCGATGTGACTCCGGCCCTTTTCAGGGCCGGAACGGGATGCCGATTGGAAACTCAGGCCGCTTTTTTCGCGGGTTTTTTCGGGACAACCGCAGCGGCCGCTGCGGCGAGGTTGGCTTCCGCGATTTCATTCGCCTGCCTGGCGGCCTCGGTCATGCTGTCATAGGCCGAGTTCGCGGCGGAAATCGCCGAACGCAGTGCATTTACCGCCAGGTCCGAGCCGGCCGGCGCGGACTTGACGGCTTCGTCAAGCGCCAGAGCGAGCTTCTGGTTGAGCTCGGAAATCTGGGCTTCGACCACCTGCGACAACGCTTCCTGGGTCTGGGTGGCGATTTCGTAAACCCTGCGGGTATACGTTGCCGCTTTTTCGGCATCGGGTTGCGCCAGGGACTTCTGCAGCGTGACCAGCGCTTCCACGTCCTTCACGGCAAGCAGGGCACGGGTATTTGCGCTGCCGTTCTCGATGAAATTGCGGGCTGTATTGAGGTTCAGTGCGGCCAGGCGCTCGGCGCCGGCGAAAGTCGCGCTGGCGAGGGTCATGAAAGTATCGATGCCAGCCTTGCTGGTGGTGCTTATTTGCTCGGCTACGTTGTACATGGTGATCTCCTTGATAGAGGTGGATCCATCTGCAGCGGGCGTGCACGCTTGTCCTGGATGGCGCAATGGTGCACTGCAATAAGGCGGATTCTACTCAGGGTGTTGGATTTGTCAAGAAAATCCTGCTGCACCGCAACAACACCTTTGGGGCTACTGACCTGACTGGTTTTGTCGGTAAAAAAAACCCGATACGTGAGTACCGGGTTTAAACCAATCCTTGCGGATCGGAGGAGGAGGGCTTCATGCTACCCAAACCGCTCGCTCCGGTTTAGGCGCCGACCTCTAGGACTCCCCCGCCTGCAGCTCGCTCAAACGTCGATGTTCCTCGCGTAGAGCGCATTCGATTCGATGAAAGCCCGGCGTGGCTCGACGTCGTCCCCCATCAGGGTGGTGAAAATCTCGTCGGCGGCTATGGCGTCGTCGATCTGGACCCGCAACAGGCGGCGCACGCCGGGATCCATGGTCGTTTCCCACAACTGCTCGGGGTTCATTTCGCCCAGGCCCTTGTAGCGCTGCTTGGCAAGGCCGCGTTCGACCTCGTTGAGCATCCACTTCATGGCGTCGGCGAAGCGGGTGACGGCCAGGGATTTTTCCCCGCGGCGGATCACCCCCCCCTCGCCCATCAGGCCGGAAATCATCTGCGCGGTGCGGCGGATCTGCTGGTAATCGCCGGAGAGCAGGAAATCCTCATCGATGCGGCCGCTGCGCAGGTTGCCATGACGCATGCGGATCACGACCAGCATCCAGCGCTCGTGCTTTTCGTCGAAGCGCGCCTCGATGCGGACCTCCGGCGAGAGAACCGCCGCCATGCGCGCGGCGCTTTCCCGCGTTGCAGCTTCGTCCGCGGTGTCGACCGCGATATCGTGGGCCAGCAGCGCGTGCAGCACTTCGCTGTCTATGAAGTCGGCAAGGCGGGTGATCACGGCTTCGGAAAGCAGGTAGGCCCGGGCCAGCGCACCCAGCGCTTCGCCTTCGACCACGGCCGCCCCGGCGCGGGGCGTCAGCGCCGTCCCGTCCAGGGCCAGGCGCAACAGATGCTGGTTGAGTTCGTGGTCGTCCTTGATGTAGGTCTCGCTCTTGCCGTGCTTGATCTTGTAAAGCGGCGGCTGGGCAATGTAGACGTAGCCGCGCTCGACCAGTTCCGGCATCTGCCGGTAAAGGAAGGTCAGCAGCAGGGTGCGGATGTGGGCGCCATCGACGTCGGCGTCGGTCATGATGATGATGCGGTGGTAGCGCAGTTTGGCAATGTCGAAGTCTTCGGCGCCGATGCCGCAGCCCAGGGCGGTGACCAGGGTGACGATCTGTTCGCTGGAGATCACCTTGTCGTAGCGGGCCTTCTCGACATTGAGCACCTTGCCGCGCAGGGGCAGGATGGCCTGGAACTTGCGGTCGCGTCCCTGCTTGGCCGAGCCGCCGGCGGAATCGCCCTCGACGATGTAGATTTCGCACAGGGCCGGGTCTTTTTCCTGGCAATCCGCCAGCTTGCCGGGCAGGCCGAGACCGTCGAGCACACCCTTGCGCCGCGTCATGTCGCGCGCCTTGCGCGCGGCCTCGCGCGCCCTTGCCGCCTCGACGATCTTGCCGGTAATGATCTTGGCGTCGAGCGGCTTTTCCAGCAGGTAGTCGGCCAGTTTCTGGGCCACCACTTCCTCGATCGCCGGGCGCGCCTCGGAGGAGACCAGCTTCATCTTGGTCTGCGAGGCGAATTTCGGGTCGGGCATCTTCACCGAAAGGACGCAGGCCAGACCCTCGCGCATGTCGTCGCCGGCGATCTCGACCTTGGCTTTCCTGGCGATTTCGTTTTCCTCGATGTACTTGTTGATGACGCGCGTCATCGCGGCGCGCAAACCGGTCAGGTGGGTGCCGCCGTCGGACTGGGGAATGTTGTTGGTAAAGCACAGCACCTGTTCGGCGTAGGAGTCGTTCCACTGCATGGCGACTTCGACGTCGATGTTGATGCCGTTCTGCACCGAAACTCCCGAGGAATGGAACACGGCCGGGTGCAGCACGGTCTTGGTGCGGTTGATGTACTCGACGAAGCCCTTGACGCCGCCGGAGAAGGCGAAATCCTCTTCCTTGGCGTTGCGCTGGTCGATCAGCCTGATCTTGACGCCGTTGTTGAGGAAGGATAGCTCGCGCAGCCGCTTGGCGATGATGTCGTAGTGATACTCGATGTTGCCGAAGATCTCGTCGTCGGCCATGAAATGGACTTCAGTGCCGCGCTTTTCCGTATCGCCGAGAACCCGCAGCGGCGATACTTCGACGCCATTCTGGACCTCGACGACGCGATCGACGGCGTGCCCGCGATTGAACTCCATGAGGTACTTCTTGCCCTCGCGGCGGATGGTCAGCCGCAACCATTTCGACAGGGCGTTCACACAGGAGACACCGACGCCATGCAAACCGCCGGAGACCTTGTACGAGTTCTGGTTGAATTTGCCTCCGGCGTGGAGCACGCACATCACGATCTCGGCCGCCGAGCGCTTCGGTTCGTGCTTGTCGTCGAACTTTATGCCGGTGGGTATGCCGCGCCCGTTGT
>CAZGQB010000105.1:0-7014 GCA_964527055.1 uncultured Sulfuritalea sp. | reverse complement strand
TCGAGGACCTCAAGCTGCCGCCGGTGCTGAAGGACGTGTCGATGACCAAGCGCGGTCTGGTGCTGTTCGTCGGCGGCACGGGCTCGGGCAAATCGACCTCGCTGGCGGCGATGATCGGTTATCGCAACCAGAACAGCTACGGCCACATCATCACCATCGAAGATCCCGTCGAATACGTTCACGATCATCGCAACTGCATAATCACGCAGCGCGAGGTCGGCGTCGATACCGATTCCTGGGAGATCGCGCTGAAGAATACCCTGCGCCAGGCGCCGGACGTGATCCTGATCGGCGAGATCCGCGACCGGGAGGTGATGGAACACGCCATCGCCTTTGCCGAAACCGGCCATCTGGCGATGGGCACGCTGCACGCCAACAACGCCAACCAGGCGATCGACCGCATCATCAACTTTTTCCCCGAGGAACGCCGGCCGCAGCTGTTGATGGACCTTTCGCTGAATCTCAAGGCCATTGTTTCGCAGCGCCTGATTCCCGTCAAGGAAGGCAAGGGCCGCGCGGCGGCGGTGGAAGTGCTGCTCAATTCCCCGTTGATCGCCGACCTGATCTTCAAGGGCGAGGTGCACGAGGTCAAGGAGATCATGAAGAAATCGAAGGAACTCGGCATGCAGACCTTCGACATGGCGCTGTTCGATCTCTTCGAGGAAGGCCGCATCAGCTACGACGATGCCCTGCGTTTCGCCGACTCGATGAACGAAGTGCGCCTGATGATCAAGCTTCACAGCAAGCAGTCGCAGGAAATGGATCGCAATTCCGGGATCCAGCATCTGGACATTGTCTGACTTTCACGATGCGTGGGCTGCGCCCACGATCGTAAAAGTCAGGCTACTCTTGTACGCCCCCCCACCCCCAGTTCCACGGCCGACCCTGCATGGCCGGCCGGCTTCGCGGGCGCGGAGCAGTGCTCCGCGAATTCCCCGCTTCGCCCCCTTCCCGAGGCGGGGGCCAAAGTGTGCTCGCTGCGCTCGAATAAGCAAGGCGCTTCGGGCCACCCGCGCCTTACGGCGCCCGCTCGCGGCGGTTGCCGCCGGCAACAATCTCGATGTTGTACAGCCGGCATTCGAGTGGGCCGTTGTAAAGCGGGATCTTGCGCGAGGTCTGCAGCCGGATCAGCTTGGGCAGGCGCGTGTCGGCCGACAGGAACCAGCAGCGCCAGCCGGCGAAGCGCTGCTTGAGCGCATCGCCCAGCAGCGGGTAGAACGCCGCCAGTTCTTCCTCGCTGCCCAGGCGTTCGCCGTAGGGCGGATTGGCCACCATCACGCCCGACGGGGCGGGCGCGGCCCGGCTCAGCAGGTCCGAGGTTTCCAGGGTAACCAGTTTGTCGAGGCCGGCACCGGCAAGATTCTGCCGCGTGCGGGTGACGGCGTCGCGGTCGATGTCGCTGCCATACAGCGGCAGGGCGACGGCCTCGCGCCGGCGCGCCGCGGCTTCGCGCTGCAATTTGCGCCAAAGGCCGGCGTCGAAGGACTTCAGGTGTTCGAAACCGAAATCCCCAGGCTCGCGGGAAAGGCCCGGCGCATCATCAAGGCAGATTTGCGCTGCTTCCAGCAAAAACGTGCCGCTGCCGCACATCGGATCGAGCAGGGCTTGCCCCGGTTGCCAGCCGGACAGGCGCAGGATGCCGGCGGCGAGGTTTTCCTTGAGCGGTGCGCCGACCTTGGCCAGCTTGTCGCCGCGCATGTAGAGCGGTTCACCCGAGGTATCGAGGTAGAGCGTAACCTGGTCGGTGGTGATGAAGAGGTGGATGCGGACTTCGGGATTTTTCGTATTGACGCTGGGACGGCGCCCGGTTTCGGCGCGGAAGCGGTCGCATACCGCGTCCTTGACCTTGAGCGTGATGAATTCGAGGCTCTTCAAGGGCGAGCGGATCGCCGTGACATAGACGCGGATCGAACGATCGACGGAGAACAGCCGTGACCAGTCGACGTCGCAGGCCAGGCGGTAGATTTCGGCTTCGCCGCGATATGAGCCGTGCGCGATGCGCAACAAGACCCGCGTCGCGATGCGCGACTCGAGGTTGATGCGGTAGCCGATTTCCGGGTTGCCGTTGCAGCCGGCTCCGCCCGGAACGATGGCAACATCCATGCCGCCGGCATTGGCGAGGTCTTCCGCCAGCAGCGCTTCGAGGCCGCGCGGGCAGGTGGCGAAATAGTGGTTCAAGCTGAAATCCCGAAGTTGCTCAATCGGGCATTATCGGCGCTATCCGAATCGCCGTATCCCTGGCGCCGACTTTCTGCTTTGCAGCGGGAACGGCCATTGCATTCATTGGGGCCGGGTTCGAATTGATGTTCGTCGCGACCGCAATTGATTCTGCGTGACAAATCCAATGCAAATTGAGCCGTCTATTTGCGCTTCGACAGCCTTAGTGATTGCGCATCAGTGTGGCTACAGCGATATCCTCGTCAATATCGGGCCAATGCACGCCGACTCCCTTTCCGATCAGGCGCCAACGCTGCCGCTGCTCCGCCGTGGCATCACGCAGGCGCGGGAACCACTCCAATGGCGCTGATATTTCACGGCCATCCGCCAAAATGAAATGCAAAGCGGCGGCGTCGATTGTCACATCGACGGCGTGCGGATCAAGTCGGATTGCCAAAGTGCTCATGCCATTTCTCCAGAAACCGCGTCCGGTGTTCAATCACCAGCGCGCGCAAGCGGGTCATCTCATGGCTGCGAAATCCTTCGGACTCCGCGAGTTCGACCGGATTCAACCAATATTTTGCCACCTTGTCGCCGTGCTCAATATGGATATGAGGCGGTTCGGACCCTTCCCCACTGAAAAAGAAGAACCGAAACCCTTGTAGTTTCAGGACGGTTGGCATTAGCCAAGTCTAGCCCAACATGCGCTACTTTTGTTTTGTCATCCGCTTGCCGGTCCCTTGGGAGCATTGCTCTGGCGCGCCAAATCGTTGTCCAAAAGTCCGCACTGGTGACACGGCGACCCCGACGCGGGCACCGCGTACAGGAAATGGTTTGCCGTGCGTGGCGGTCGTTTCTAGAACGGCTTGACCACGACCAGGATGCAGACGGCGACCAGGGCCAGCACCGGAACTTCATTGAAGAAGCGGAACCACACGTGCGATTTCCGCGAGCTGCCGTCGGCGAATTCGGCGAGCAGGCGGCCGCACCAGAGGTGGTAAGCGGCCAGCCCGATCACCAGCGCGGTCTTGGCATGCAACCAGCCGCCGGAAAAGCCGTAGCCGAACCACAGCCAGAAGCCCAGCCCGATGGCCAGCACGCCCAGCGGCGTGATGAAGCGATACAGTTTGCGCGCCATCAGCAGCAGGCGCTCGCGTTCGGCCCGGCTGTCGGCCGGCACCATGGCGAGGTTCACGAATATGCGCGGCAGGTAGAACAGGCCGGCGAACCAGCTGGTGACGAAGACGATGTGGAAGGCTTTTATCCAGAGCATGGGGTTACTCCCTGTTTCGCCGCAGCGATTCCGTCGTCCACGGTCGGGTAGCACAGACGCAGGCGCAGCTCGCGCTTCATGCGGGCATTGTCGAGGCGGCGCGATTCGGCCATGAATGACCATTGCATCGGAGGCACGCTGCGGCGCACCTCCTCGCGCGGCAGGCGCGGCGCGCGCGGCAGCGCAAAGGCATCGGCCAGGGCATCGAACCATTCGCCCATCGCCAGCGTCGAATCGTCATTGATGTTGTAGATGCGATTGGCCCCCGCCCTTGCCAGCGCCGCGATGCAGGCGCGGCCGAGGTCGGCGGCGTGGATGTGGTTGGTATGGCTGTCTTCGGCGTGCAGCATCAACGGCAGCCGCTTGTGCAGCCGCTCCAGCGGCAGCCGGTCTTCGGCATAAATACCCGGGGCGCGCAGGATGCTGACCTGGCATCGCCGCCCGCGCTGGCGGCCGAATCGGCGCAGGCGCCGCTCGGCATCGACCCGCCGTGCCGCCCGCGCCGACTTTGCAGCCGGGCTGCGCGTCTCGCTGACCCGCGCGCCGCCGCAGTCGCCATAGACGCCGCTGGTACTGATGTACACCAGCCGGCGTGGTAGACTTTTTCCACGCTGCAGGGCGGCAATCAGGTTGCGCGTGCGCGGGTCGCCGTTTCCCTGAGCCGGGGGCGGGGCGCTGTGGATCACCGCATCGGCAATGCCGGCCAGCCGCAACAAGGTGCCGGGCCGGTCGAGGTCGCCTTCGATCTGGGTGACGCCCAGCGCTTCCAGTTGCGGGTCGCGCCGGCGCACCAGGGCCAGGACGTGCCAGCGCCGCACGAGTTGCGGCAGCGTGCGGCGCATGACGTCACCGCAGCCGATTATCAACAATCTACGCATCGGACGATTATCGCATGGCCCCAGTTGCTCCCTCAGTTGCCTCTTCCGTTGCCACATTTCGCGTCGCGCTGCAGCCCAGCGGCCACAGCTTCACCACTGACGGCAGCGACTCCGTCCTGCAGGCGGCCCTCGACGCCGGATTGACCCTGCCCTACGGCTGTCGCAATGGCGCCTGCGGAGCCTGCAAGGGCAAGGTGCTCGACGGCCTCGTGGATCATGGCGCTGCGCAGGATCAGGCCTTGTCTACCGCAGATCGTGCCGGCGGCCTGGCGCTGTTTTGTTGCGCCAAACCGCTCTCCGACCTGGTTCTCGAATGCCGCGAGGTCGGCACGGCCAAGGACATCCCGGTCAGGATCATGCCCTGCCGCGTACAGAAGATCGAGCGTGCGGCGGACGACGTGATCATCCTGAGCCTGAAACTGCCGGCCAACGAGCGCCTGCAGTTTCTTGCCGGCCAGTACATCGAGTTTCTGCTGAAGGACGGCAGGCGCCGCGCCTTTTCCATCGCCAATGCGCCGCATGACGATGGCTTCCTGCAGTTGCACATCCGCCTGATCGCCGGTGGCGAATTCACCGGTCATGTGTTCGGCGGCATGAAAGAGAAGGACATCCTGCGCTTCCAGGGTCCCTACGGCAGCTTCTTCCTGCGCGAGGAATCGACCAAGCCGGTGATCCTGCTTGCCGGCGGGACGGGCTTCGCGCCGATCAAGGCCATCGTCGAGCATGCCATCCACAGCCAGATCAAGCGCCCGCTGGAAATCTACTGGGGTGTGCGCAATCGTGGCGGGCTTTACCTGCCGGATCTGCCGTCAGGCTGGGCTGCCGCCAACAGCCACATCCGCTACTTGCCGGTGCTTTCCGAGGCGACGCCGGAGGATGACTGGACCGGGCGCGTCGGGCTGGTGCATCGCGCAGTGCTGGAAGACCATGCCGATCTTTCCGGGTTTCAGGTGTATGCCTGCGGGGCGCCGGCCATGATCGACGCGGCGCGTTCGGAGTTTTCCGCACATGGTTTGCCTGCCGAAGAGTTTTTCGCCGACGCTTTCACCTTTGCACCGGTGGCAAGCGCACCCGCTCTCGACTGACAGGATTTGCAGCGCTGACTCGCCGTAACGGCACCGCCGTCCGCAAGGGATACCGTCTACGGCTTCGCCGCAGACATAACTTTTGTTATTCGCCGAGGTAGGCCGCGCGCACGCGCGAATCGGCGAGCAGTGCCGCGGACGTATCCGCCAGCGTGATGAGGCCGCTTTCCATGACGTAACCGCGCGAACAGACTTCCAGCGCGAGCTTGGCGTTCTGTTCCACCAGCAGGATGGTCATGCCCTCGGCGGCGACCGCACGCACGACTTCGAAGACCTTTTCCACCATCAGCGGCGCCAGGCCCATCGACGGTTCGTCGAGCAGCAGCAGCTTGGGGCGGCCCATCAGCGCGCGCCCGATGGCGAGCATCTGCTGCTCGCCGCCGGACAGCGTGCCGGCCACCTGCGAGGCGCGCTCCTTGAGTCGCGGCAGGAGGCTGTAGATGTGCTCCAGGTCGGCTGCAATGGCAGCGGTATCGCAGCGGTGGTAGGCACCCATGGCGAGGTTCTCGGCGATCGTCAGGCGGGCGAAAATGCCGCGGCCCTCCGGCACCAGCGCCAGCCCCTTGCCGATCAATTCATGGCCGGGAAGCGCATCGATGCGCTGCCGGCCGTAGTGGATTTCGCCGCGCGAGGGGATCATGCGCGCCAGCGCCTTGAGCGTCGAGGTCTTGCCGGCACCGTTGGCGCCGATCAGGCAGACGATCTCGTTTTCCTCGACGGCGAAGGAAATGCCCTTGACGGCAACGATGCCGCCATAGCGCACTTCGAGATTCAGGGCCTCAATGAGCGCTTGTGCCAAGGTAGGCCTCGATGACTTTCGGGTTGGCGCGTACCGCCTCGGGCACGTCCTCGGCAATCTTCTGGCCGTAGTCGAGCACGGCGACGCGGTCGCACAGGCCAAGGACCAGCTTGACGTCGTGCTCGATCAGCAGCACTGTGAGTCCGTCGCGACGCAGGCCCTCGATCAGGTCGCGCAGGCCGGCGGTTTCGGTGGCATTCATGCCGGCGGCCGGCTCGTCGAGCGCCAGCAGCTTCGGTTCGGTGGCCAGCGCGCGGGCGATTTCGAGCCGCCGCTGGTCGCCGTAGGACAGGTGTCGCGCCAGGTCGTCGGCGCGGTCGGCGATGCCGACGTAATGCAGCAGTTCATCCGCGCGGCGGCGGATCGCCGCTTCTTCGGTGCGCTCCGCGCGGGTGCGCAGCATGGCGCCAACCACGCCGGCGCGGGTGCGGACGTGGCGGCCGACCATGACGTTCTCACGCGCGGTCATGTTGCCGAAGAGGCGGATGTTCTGGAAGGTTCGCGCGATTCCGGCGGCGGCGACTTCATGCGGGCTTTCCAGGCGCAGGGGCGAGCCGGCGAAGAGCACCTCGCCGCCGTCGCGCGGGTAGAGCCCCGTGAACACGTTGAACAGCGTGGTCTTGCCGGCGCCGTTGGGCCCGATCAGGCCGTAGATCTCCCCGCTCTTGATGGTCAGCGAGACATCCTTCAGGGCCTGCACGCCGCCGAAGCGCTTCCCGATGCCGCGGGCTTCAAGGAGCGTTTCAGCCATTGACTAAATCCTTTATAGCCACAGAGGACACAGAGATCACAGAGGAAACCTTTTCCTGACTTTCTCTGTGC
>CAZGQB010000104.1:0-7047 GCA_964527055.1 uncultured Sulfuritalea sp. | reverse complement strand
CGCACATGGAGCTCTTCGCCAAGCTGATGATCTGGGGCCATCCCTACATGGCGCCCTTGATCCTGGTCGGCCTCCTCGCCCTGTGGGCGACGCGCACCGCGACCCCCGGCGCGGCCAAGTCGGCGTTCGTCGCATCGTTCTTCCTGTTCGCCGTGGGCGGCGTGCTGGCCTACATGATCCAGGGCGCGAACGTGGTGATCCCGGCCCACTATCACGGCTCGACGGTGGGCGTGACGCTGGCCTTCATGGGCCTGGCCTACGTGCTGCTGCCGCAACTGGGCTTCGGCGCCGTGGAAGGCCGTATGGCGCGCTGGCAGCCCTACGTCTATGGCGGCGGGCAACTCATCCACATCCTCGGCCTGGCCTGGTCGGGCGGCTATGGCGTGCAGCGCAAGGTCGCCGGCGCCGAGCAGGCCCTGACCACGCTGCCGCAGAAAATCGGCATGGGCATGATGGGTGCCGGCGGCCTGATCGCGGTAATCGGCGGCATCATGTTCGTGCTGGTCTGCCTCAAGGCCATGACGGGATGGCAGCGGCGACAGCGTGATCGCCCGGATGCAGGTTAGCGGTGACAAGCGACTGCGGATTTCAACAGGCAAAGGAGAAACGGCCATGGCACGAGTCAAGACGGTAAAGCCCGATACGATCGATGATCCCGCAATCCGGGAAATCTTCGAGTGGGTCACGGCCATGGAGGGCGCAGTACCCAACCATTTCTTCATCGAGATGAATTTTCCGGAATTCTTCAAGGCCAAGCTCGGGGCCACCAAGGTGCTGTGGCAGATGGGCGAACTGACCCTGCCGGAAATCCAGCACGTCGGCATCCTGGTATCGAGGGCCAATGGCTGTCCCTACTGTACGGCGGCCTTCTGCACCATCCTCAACTACGGCCTGGAGACCGGCGAGGAGTATGTCAGAACGCTGGTCGCACAAGGCAGCGCGGCGACCACGGACACGCGCCTGAAGACCCTGCTCGATTTCGCGCTGAAGGTTAACGTCGATGCGAAGGCGGTGACGGATGCGGACGTCGACACATTGCGGACAATCGGCCTGAGCGACACAGGCATCGTCCAGCTCGTGCATCTGGTCAGCGATTTCGCCTCCTACAACCGCCTCAACCTGGCGCTGCAGACCGACTACGACTATCGCGACCTGTGGCGCAGCCTGGCATTCGATTGGCAGCCGGGGCCGGGCGAAGCCGCCGGCGACAATACCCGCGGCCTCAGGAAATAGAGGCGGGCCCGGGTATCCAGGCGAGGAAATCCCGTGAGCGAATTGCTGCCGGCCATTGAAATCGAGACCGCCGCCGTGCCGCGGTATTCAGTCATCTGGCTGCACGGCCTGGGCGCCGACGGCTCGGATTTCGAGCCTGTGGTGCCGGAGTTGGGTCTGGAAAGCGGTCCCGGCGTGCGCTTCATCTTTCCGCATGCGCCGCAAATCCCGGTGACCTGCAACGGCGGCTATGTCATGCCGGCGTGGTACGACATCGTTTCGCTCGATGCCGACAGCCGTGTCGTGGACGCGGCCGGAATCCTCGCCTCGCGGCAGGCGATCCGGCGCCTCATCGAAAGGGAGAATCAACGCGGCGTGCCGTGTGCGCGCATAGTTGTCGCGGGCTTTTCGCAGGGCGGGGCGGTGGCCTACGCCACGGCGCTGACCCATGCGGAATCGCTGGCCGGCGTCATCGCGCTATCGACCTACATCCCGAGCCCGACGCTGCTGGAAACCGAAGCGACGGCGGCCAACCGGGCCGTGCCGATTTTTGCGGCGCATGGCAGTGACGATGATGTGGTGTCACCCGAACTGGGAATCCGCGCGAGGGATTTCCTGATTCGCCATGGCTATGGCGTCGAGTGGCACGAGTACCCGATGCCGCATTCCGTCTGCCTTGAGGAAGTACGGGACATCGGGCGCTGGCTCGGGGGCAGGATGGATTCATGAATCCGCGGGTGAGGCCTGGCGCGCCGTAGTCAGTCCGGCCACCACCTGGTTTTTCCTGCGCCACTCCCAAGGCGGCATCGGCGCCGGGTCCTGCCAAAGGCCGATGCGCCGGGACTTGGCGTCGAACTCGGCGTATTCGTAGTAGCCCTGGTCGGAGAGCGACTGCGCGCGCCGGGATTCGCGGTCCCACCATGCGAGGCCGGCTTCGAGCTGCGCCAGCCCGGCATCGAGCGTCTTCGGGCAGGTGGCGCAGGGCGGGTCGAGCAGGATCAACTTGCCGACGATGCGGCCGTAGCGATCCTGCTTGCGCCATTCGATCCTGACCGCCTTGCCCAGCACCATCGCGGATAGGTGCTGCCGCGATTCCCTGCCATAGGCTTGCCGGACTTCGGGTGCGTCGATGGCTGCGAGGCGGACCTTGCGCCGCATTCCGGCATTGTCGGTGACGGTCACGGTGGCACCGTCGCTGACCTCGCTGACTTTTCCGGCCAGCGTATTCGCCAGCAGAGGTGCGGCCTGCAGCAGCATGGCGAGGAGCAGGAGACAGCGAACCATGGCAACTCCCTGGCGGGCGTTGGACAAAACCAAAGCCTACCCGATTTGCCGCCCGCGCCGCGTTCCCCGCCGAAAAGTCGGCGCCTGCGGCACGGCGCGGCGCGGGGGGCGTCAGCCCTTGGGCTGGAACGCCATCGAGCGCGCGGAGACCGTGAAGGCATCGGAGAAGCACATGCCTTCCTCGGCGCCCTGGGTCTTCAGCGAGGGGAAGATCGCCTCGACCATCTTCACCGAGCCGCAGGCGTAGATTTCCTTGCCCGCAAGATCCGGGAAGTCGGCGAGGATCGCCTCGTGCACCAGGCCGGTCCGACCCTGCCAGTTGTCTTCCGGCGCCGCGTCCGAGAGTACCGGGATGAAGTGGAAGTTCTCGTGGTCGCGCGCCCATCGTTGCGGCAGGTCCGGCAGGTAGAGGTCCTTCAATTGCCGCACGCCCCAGTACAGGTAAATCGGGCGCTTGAGGCCGCGATGGAAGGCGTCCTCGACCATGCTCTTGACCGGCGCGAAACCCGTGGCGCCGGCGACGAAGACGATCGGCCGCTCGGATTCGCGCAGCGAGAAATCGCCCAGCGGGCCTTCGAAGCGCACGATATCGTCTTCCTTCATGCGTTCGAACACATGGGTGGTGAAGCGACCACCCGGCATCAGGCGAATCTGCAGTTCGATCAGGTCGGGCTGATGGGGCGGATTGGCGAAGGAAAAGGCGCGGCGCTGGCCGTCGTCGAGGATGATGTTGATGTACTGGCCGGCCTTGAACGGAATCTGTTGCCCCTGCGGCAGCTTGAGCATGACGCGCATCACGTCGTAGGTGAGCTTTTCCATATTCACCACGCGCGCGGTGTATTGGCGGATGGCGCTGGGCATGGCCGACGCCTCGTATTCGATCTCGACGTCGCCCAGGGCCGTGGCGCAGCACAGCAGCACCTTGCCCGCGGCGCGTTCTTCCGCAGACAGCGCACTGGGCTGGTACAGGCCCGGATCGACGTTGCCGGAGAGCACGGTGCATTTGCAGTGGCCGCAGCCGCCGTTGCGGCATTCGTAGGGCAGGTTGACGTCATGACGCAGACCGGCATCGAGCAGGGTTTCGTCGAAGCGGATGGCGACGGTCTTGTGGTCGGGGTGGAAGGTGACGACGGCTTCGGCCGGGGCCGATCCCATGCGCTTGGGCGGCAGCCAGGGCATCAGGAAGAGCAGCAGTGTGAGGCCGATCATGCCGAACCACAGCTTCATCGGGTCGACCCAATACACCAGCGCCAGGGAAGGCATCTGGAACCAGTCGATGGCGATGTTGGTCGGCACCACCGAAAGGTCGGCCTCGCCGCCCTGGCTGACCACCGGCTTGACCAGGGCCAGCACGACGAACATCAGGGTGAAGGCGATCGCGATCTCGCGCGGCGGGTTGATGTGGGCGCGCGGCACGCGCTGCACATGCACCCAGGCCAGCACGCCGGCGATCAGCGGCGCGCCGAGATGGATGAAGGCGAGCAGGGTGAACAGGCGGCTGTTGACGTTTTCCTGGTAGATGAAGTTGCGGATCAGCGTGCCATTGAACATCGGCAGCACGTCGAACCATTCGGCGGTGGCGACCACCACGAATTGGGCCAGCTTGTCCCAGACCAGCATGAAGCCGTTGAGGCCGGAGATGTACACCAGCCAGATCAGCGCCACGCCGATGGCCCAGGAAAACCAGCGGAAGCCGCGATAGCGGTCGTAGGCGAAGTGGCGCAGCATGTGCAGCAGCATGGTCAGGATCATGCCGTTGGTGGCGTAGCGATGGATGCTGCGCATGATGCCGCCGGCCCACCACTGGTTGTGGGTGATGCGCTCGACCGATTGGTAGGCGTCATGCACGCCGGTGTCGGCGAAGATGTAGAGATAGACGCCGGTGCCGATCAGCAGCCAGAACTGCCAGAAGCTGATGGTGCCCAGATGGTAGAAGGGGTTCAGCTTTTCGCCGAAGGCGAGGTTGAACAGGTTCTCGGCGCGCATGAAGAACCAGCGCACGATTTGTTGGAGTTTGCTCAGCATGGTTGTTGGTCCGCGCTATGGGATTGGGTTTCGAATGGACGTGTTCAGTGCTTTTTCGCGCTGCCCTGCTGGAAGAAAAGGCCGCCCCGGTCGGGATTGAAGTCGATCACCAGGATCTCGGCCGGCTTCAGCGTGACCTGCTCTTCCTTGACGAAATTGAAGCCCGGGTTGACCAGGTTGTCGTTCATCTTCACCGCCAGCTTGTAGCTTCCCGACTTCAGCTCGAAGCGCTTGTATACCGTGCCGACACCATCGCGCGAGAGCCCGGTGGGCTTCATGATCACCTCGTAGAGCGGCTTGTCGTCGAGTTCCACCACGATCCGGGTGTCCGAGCGGCCGCGCGGGCAGTCCAGCGGTGCCCGCATGTTGGGCGGCAGCTTGGCCAGCTCCTCGGTGGTGCGCTTGCGGCAATCGCGGCTGCCGAGGTGGCTCATCGATAGCTTGACCAGCGCCACGTCGTCCGGGATTTGCCGGTAGATCGGGTTGGTCGAGAAGTAGCCGATGAAGGCGGCAAAGGCGCCGTAAAGCACTATCTGGCCGATGATGGCGACGGGTTTAACCATGATTTCTCCGGGTGTAGGCGGGAGGCCGGTTGGCGACCTCTCCTTGGGATTCAAGACGGGTCCTGAACTCGGCAACCGCGGCGGCAAGCTTGCGGCCTTCGCCGTGCGCGACAGGCACCACTTCGATGCGTTCAAGGGGAACCAGCTGGCGCAGGTGGGGCTCGCGGCGGCGGGTCAGGCGCTCGCGCGTCCATTCCATGCCGAGGCGGAATTCGCAGCCGCCGTCGCGGCAGCCGGCAACAACCACGCCGTCGGCGCCGCTGCGCAGGGCGTATTCGACGAAGGAGGGCGGGAGCATGCCGGCGCAGATCAGGCTCAGCGTTGCCGTATCGGGTGCCGCGAGGGCGCCGACGTCGGCGCTCCGGTCGCAACCGAAGACCACCAGCCGGGTGCCGCCGGAAAGCCCGGCGAGGCGCGCTTCGAGCTGCCGGCGCAGCGCGTCCACCGGCAGTTGCGGCATGTCGATGCCGGTGACCAGGCGCTGCTGGCTGCGGAAAGGCGTGGACGAGGGGCAGGAGCCGGCGCAGATGCCGCAGGCGGCACAGAGGTCGGCATCGACGACGGCGATCTTGTGCGCGCGCTTTTCCGGATGCGGCGCCATGACGATCGCTTCGTAGGGGCAATCGGCGTGGCAGCGGCTGCAGCCGTTGCAGTTCTGCGCATCGACCACGGCTATCGGCTGGCGTGCTGGGTGCGGCAGGAAGGGCAGGGCGAACAGCAGGACGGTCGCGCCGAAGATCAGCGTCCACACGGTACCGGGCGAGGTCAGGTCGGTCAGCGGATGGATGAAGAGGATGAACCAGTCAAGGCGGGCATTGTTGACCGCGAGGGAAAGGTCGGCCGGCGCATCCGATACGGCCGGCTTGATCGCCGCCAGCAGCAGGAAGGCGCCCAGCGTTGCCAACATGACTCGCCGCGTCGGCAGGTAGTCCACTCGGCTGATGCGGTTGACGTGGGCCCAGAGGCCGAGGATCAGCATCAGCGGCACGCCGATGTGGATGAAGACCAGCACGGTGAAGAAGCGGTCGTTGATCGAGTCGGGGGCGAGGAAGTTGCGCGCCGTGACGCCGTCGAAGATCGGCAGCCAGTCGAGCAGTTCGGTGCTGGCCACCGCGGAAAATTGTGCCAGGCGGTCCCAGGCGATCCAGTAGCCGCCGATGCCGGAGATGAACACCAGCCAGATCAGCGGCACGCCGGTGACCCAGGAGTAGAGCCGGAAGCCGTGGTAGCGGTCGTAGGCCCATTCGCGCAGCAGGTGCAGGAACATCACGATGACGAAGGCGTCGGAGGCGTACCGGTGCAGGCTGCGCATCACGCCGCCGAGATACCACTGCTCCTGCGTCAGCCAGCCGATCGAGCTGTAGACACCCTCGATGCTGGTGTCGAGCACGGTGTAGAGGTACAGGCCGCTGGCGACCAGGATCCAGAGGAAGAAGAGGCCCAGCGCGCCGAGGTGGCGCAACGGATTGTCGGCGCCGCCGAAAAAGGCATCGAGCAGGTTTTCGCTGCGTTCGAACACGGAAAGCGCGCCGCCGCGCAGTACTGCATGCAAGCTCACGTTGGGAGTCCCGAATGCCGGCATGGGCGCCGACTATTAGGGATTAATTATATTTGAGTCGAAAAGGCTTTGACTTGACTCGAGTCAACCGGATTGAATCCGGTCGGAGCCATTCTTGCGCGTAAAGCTCCAGGCGACCCAGCCGAGGAAGAACAGGAAGCTGATGAAGCCGGCGATTTCGAAGTAGAGCGCGTAATTGGTGCGGTAGCGCCCCGTCAGCGGGTCGTACACCGAGCAGATGATGCGCAATCGGTCGGCGAGTTCCTCGATGGTGCTGGTCTGTGGCGGCAGCGGCGCACCGGTGACCATGCGTTTCAGCGGCTCGGCGATGTCCTCGGCGGTGAAGCTCTCGCCATAGACCTGGCGCACGATGCGGCCCTCGGCATCCACGAAGGAAATCTGGTT
>CAZGQB010000103.1:0-7055 GCA_964527055.1 uncultured Sulfuritalea sp. | reverse complement strand
GCGCGCAGGCTGATGTCGCCGAGATTCCCGATCGGCGTGGCGACGACATACAATGCATTTTCCATGTCCGACATTCTTGCACAGTCCAAAGGCGCGGCCGCCGAGCAACTCGCGGCCGACCATCTGCAGCGCCGCGGGCTCGCACTGATCGAGCGCAATTTCCGCGTGCGCGGCGGCGAGATCGACCTGATCTGCCGTGACGGCCAGACCACGGTATTCGTCGAAGTGCGCCTGCGCAGCCGCGGCGACTTCGGCGGCGCCGCGACCAGCATCACGGCGACCAAGCAGGCGCGGCTGATCCTCGCCGCGCGGCACTGGCTGCTGCGCCACGGCGAAACGCCCTGTCGCTTCGACTGCATCCTGCTTGACGGCCTCGAATCGAAAAACATCGAATGGCTGCGCGATGCGTTTTCGGCTGACTAGCCTCTTCCTGCTGGCAGGCCTCGTCGCCAGCCTTGGTGCGCTGGCCGGCGAAGTGCGCATCCTGGTACAAAGCTCGCCGCTGGCCGGCTTCCAATACCATGCCGGAGAAGCCCTGTGGCAGGATATGCGCGAAGGCGACCGGCTGACCCTGGCGCGCGAAGCCGACAATCCGCACGACGGCAACGCGGTGCGCGTCGAGTGGCGCGGACAGAAGCTGGGCTACCTGCCGCGCGCCGAAAACCGCGCCGTCGCGGCGGCGCTGGACCGCGGCGAGCCGGTGGCTGCCCGCATCGCAAAATTGCGCCAGCACCGGAACCCATGGCAGCGGGTGCTGATCGAAGTATTTGTTGTACTCTAGGCGCCCTATTCCGGCTTCGCCCCGCAAGCGGTGACGCTATCCTGTCGCGGTCCTTACCTCTTCCTTCCCGCTTTCAATGTCACTCGCGCAACGCATACAGCAACAGTTCCAGGACAGCGCCCAGGTCAAGCTCGCCGCGCTTGCCGTCCTCGCGGCTCCCCTCGAAGCCGCCGCGCGCCGCATGGTGCACAGCCTGGCGGGCGGCGGCAAGGTGATGGCCTGCGGCAATGGCGGCTCGGCCGCCGACGCGCAGCACTTCGCCGCCGAGCTGCTCAACCGATTCGAAAAGGAGCGCCCGCCGCTGGCGGCGATCGCCCTGACCACCGACACCTCGACCCTGACCTCGATCGCCAATGACTACCGCTACGAGGAAGTGTTCGCCAAGCAGGTGCACGCGCTGGGCAAGCCCGGCGACGTGCTGCTGGCGATTTCCACCTCGGGCAACTCGCCCAACGTGATCGAGGCCATCCTCGCCGCCCAGGCGCGCGGCATCGCCGTGGCGGCGCTGACCGGCAAGCACGGCGGCCGGATCGCCGCGCTGCTCGGGCCCGGCGACATCCACCTTTGCGTGCCGGCCGAGCGCACCGCGCGCATCCAGGAAGTCCACCTGCTCGCCATCCACTGCCTGTGCGATGGCATCGACGCCCTGATACTGGGAGAAGCGACATGAATACCCGAACCGAACCCACAGCAAGCCTCGCCAGGCTCGCCGCACTGATCCTCTGCATCCCGCTGCTTGGCGGCTGTGTCGGCGCAGCCGTGGTCGGCGTCGGCGCCGGCGCTCTGATGATCGCCGATCGCCGCGCGTCGGAGGTCTACATTGCCGACCAGGGCCTGGAACTGCGCGCCGCCAGCCGCATCAGCGAAAAATACGGCGACAGGGTGCATGTCAACGCCACCAGCTACAACCGCATGGTGCTGCTGACCGGCGAGGTGCCCACCGCGGAAATCAAGGCCGACGTGGAAAAGATCGCCGCCGGCGTGACCGACGTCAAGTCGGTCGCCAACGAACTGGCGATTGCCGGACCCTCCGGCTTCGGCACGCGCAGCAACGATTCCTACATCACCTCCAAGGTCAAGGCGCGTTTCATCGATGCCGGAAAGTTTTCTGCCCATGTGGTCAAGGTGGTGACTGAAGCCGGCGTGGTATTCCTGCTCGGCATCGTCACCCAGGCCGAAGCCGATGCGGCGGTCGACATTGCCCGCACCACCGCCGGCGTGCTGAAAGTGGTGCGCGTGTTCGAGATCATCAGTCCGGAAAAGGCCGCGGCCTTGAACAGGGCCGCGGCACCTGGGCCCAGGGAAACCAAACCGGCGCCGGGCAAGTAGAGCGACCTCGCTTGGCCGCCCAGCCTCCGGCCTTCGAGGCCAAGATCGTCGATCCTGCCGGCCTGGCGGGACGTCGCCCCGGCTTGCCGCGGCCGCTGGTATTCACCAACGGCTGCTTCGACATCCTGCATCGCGGCCATGTCACCTACCTGGCGCAGGCCCGCGCGCTGGGCGCCGCCCTGCTGGTCGCGGTCAACTCCGACGCTTCGGTCAGGCACCTGGGCAAGGGCACGGACCGCCCGGTGAACCCGCTGGCCGACCGCATGGCACTGCTGGCCGCGCTCGAGTGCGTGACGCTGGTGACCTGGTTCGACGAGGACACGCCGCTGGCGCGCATCCTCGATTGCCGGCCCGACGTGCTGGTCAAGGGTGGCGACTGGCCGGTGGAGAAGATCGTCGGCTACCGCGAAGTCACGGCGAGTGGCGGCAGCGTGCACTCCATCCCCTTCATTCACGAGCGCTCGACCACGGCGCTGCTGGAAAAGATTCGCAGGCTCTGAGGGCGGGCCGCAAGGAAGGGCCGGCCTGCCGGGTTGCGGCAAACGGCCGGCCAGAGCCGGCCCCGCCGGGCCAATGCGAAAGTCGGCGCCGGCGGTTCGGCGTCTATGGGAGCGTGCGACGCACGATGATCTCCCGTACCAGGTCGATATGCACCCGCAGGGTGTAGAGCATGTCGGTAAAAGCCAGCGGCGTGCGGATCGTGCTGGCATCCCTCTCGATGGCGTCCAGTTTCCCCAGCCATTCATCGCGCGTGTGCACGCCGGGGGTTTCATTGACCTGATTTTCGAGAAACTTCAATTCACCGTAGCGCCGGTAGATGCGCGAGCGCACCCGCCAGCCGTAGATCAGCGGCGCAAAGCGGATCAGCGGGAACAGTACGACGATCATCGGCAACAGCATCACTACCGTGCGGTCGATCAGCGTTGCTGCCCAGAACGGCAGATAGCGCTGCAGGAAAGGTTTGCCGGACTTGTAGTAGCGCACGGCTTCCGGCGACAGCGGAAACTCGCCGTGCCCGGCGCGGGGAAACTCGTCGGGCTTCTGGAATACCCCCGGTTCGCCATGGACCTCATCCGCGGCCTGCATCAGCAGATCGATCAGGGCCGGATGCATGTCCTCCCGCGCCAGCAGGGTCGCCATCGGCGACACCAACTGGATATCGCTCGGCGGAATATCCTGCGGCAGGTCGATGACCCCGCGCGGCAATACGAGGCGCGTCAGATACGGAAAGCGCCGTGTGTAGGCATCGGCGCGGGCCAGGCTCATCAGGCGCACGCCCGGTGCGTAGAGCAGCGACCAGACCAGGGAAGACTGCGTCGGCCCGACCACGAATACCGCGTCAATGTCGTTCTTCTGCAGCCGCCCCATCAGTTCCAGGCCGCCGACTTCGATCAGTTTCGAGTTCTTCGCATCGATGCCGTTCGCCGCCAGGAGTTCCATCGCCAGATGCCGCGTACCGCTGCCGGGGCCGCCCACCGCGATACGCTTGCCCTTGAGATCGAGCAGGTTGTCGCTCCTGCCCAAGGCCGCCTCGCGGTAGAAAATCCATAGCGGCTCGTGATACATGTCGCCCAGCGAAAAAAGTTCATCGCCTTCGTTGGGACGCGCCGTGCCGGCCTGGATAAACGCAACATCGACCCCGAACGCCGGATCGCGCAGGCGCGCCAGGTTTTCCGTGGAACCGGCGGATGGCTTCGCCACCAGCGTAATGCCGTAGCGCGCCAGTACGTCCTTGTAACGGGCGGCGAAGATCTGGTAGGCGCCGCTGTCGCCACCGGTGCTGATCACCAGCTGATCTGGCGGCGCCGGCTTGATAAACTGCGCCGCCAGCCAGAATGCGCCGATCGCGAGGAACAGGGACGGCAGCGCGACAAACACGATGTCGCGCCAGGAAATCAGCTTGAGTTTTTCAGCCATCTTCATTGGACGGAACCCGTCTGGCGAACATCCCGGAAGCCTGCGTAACGCCCCCGGTGTCCTGGCGTCCAGGGTTCCACGGCGACCCGCGCAGTGTCAGCCTGCCTGGAGGCTAGAACGGAATATCGTCCTCGAAGTCGTTGAAGTTGCCGCCGGCCGGCTGCGCCGCCGGGCGATTGCCGCCGCCAGCGGAGCCCGCGCCGGCGCCCTCGCGCGGCGGCGCGTCGCCCATGCCCTGGCGGCCGCCGAGCATCTGCATGCGATCGCCGCGAATTTCGGTCGAATAGCGGTCCTGGCCCTCCTTGTCCTGCCATTTGCGGGTACGGATGGATCCCTCGACATAAATCTGCGAACCCTTCTTCAGGTACTGCCCGCACACTTCCGCCTGCCTGCCGAAAAAGCTGACGCGATGCCACTCGGTGGCCTCCTGCTTGTTGCCGTCCTTGTCCTTCCACGTATCGGTGGTGGCGATGCGGATGTTGGCCACCGCCTCGCCGCTCGGCAGATAGCGCATCTCCGGGTCCGCGCCGAGATTGCCCACCAGAATTACCTTGTTCACAGATGCCATGTCACCTTCTCCTCAGGGTTTGGTTTCAAGTATGCCATGCGTGGATGGTGCCGTCGCGGCTGCCGTTCGCCGCACGGGCACCGGCGGCATGGTGGCCGCCGCCGCCAGCCAGAGCGCGGCCATCGCCGCGCCGCCGACAAATACTGCGCCCGCATCGTAATTCTTTACCAGCCAGCCGCCCAGGGCGCCGCCGGCAAACAGGCCGAGGGCCTGGGTGGTGTTGTAGACCCCGAGGGCCGCGCCCTTGGCACTGGGCGGCGCAATGCGCGAAATCAGCGAAGGCAGCATGGCTTCGAGAAGGTTGAAGGCGACGAAAAAACTCAGCAGGCCGCCCGCCACCACTGCGAAACTCGTGCTGCCGAAGCCCATCACCAGCAAGGTAAGGAGCAACAGGCCGATGGCGGAGACGAACACCGGCTGCACCTTGTTGCGCTTCTCGGCGAGGATGATCGCCGGCACCATCAGGACGAAGGAGGCCAGTACCGCCGGCAGATAGATCTGCCAGTGCGAAGCCAGCGGCAGGTCACCATAACGGACCAGCAGGCCGGGCACCACGACGAACATCGCCATCTGCACCATGTGCAGGGTGAAGATGCCGAAGTTCAGCCGCAGCAACTGGGTATCGAGCAGCACGTCGCGAAACGGCGGTTTCGGTCCGCCCGGCGGCGGCGGTGCCGGTGGCACCACGTGGGTAACCAGGCCGATGGCGGCGAGCGCCAGGATCGCCGTCAGCCAGAAAATCCCGTCCATGCCGATCGCCGCGTACAGCGCGGGTGCCGCGACCAGCGAGATGGCGAACATCAGTCCGATCGAGGAGCCGATCATCGCCATGACCTTGGTGCGGTGCTGTTCGCGCGTCAGGTCGGCGGCCAGCGCGGTGACCGCCGCCGAGATCGCCCCCGCACCCTGCAGAATGCGGCCGAGGATGGTCCACCAGATGTCGGTCGCCAGGGCGGCCACGGCCGAACCGAAGGCGAACAGCAGCAAGCCGATGATGATGACCCGTTTGCGACCATAGGTGTCGGCGGCCATGCCGAAGGGAATCTGGAACATCGCCTGGGTCAAACCGTAGGCGCCGAGCGCAATGCCGACCAGGGTCAGGTCGTCGCCGCCGGGAATGGTCTGGGCATGGATTGCGAACACCGGCAGGATCAGGAACAGCCCGAGCATGCGCAGCGCGAAGATCGAGGCGAGGGAAATGCCGGCGCGCTTTTCGTCACGGCTCATGCCGTCGGGAGTGGGAGATAGCATGGAATTCAGGGGCTTGGCGGCAAGGCGAGATCGTCCGGCATGATCAAGTCCAGGGGATGACGACCCTGCCGGCGGTAAACGTGGAAGTCGCGATCCAATGTACACAACGGGCCGGGTTGTGTCTCTGCCAGACGCACCATGCAGGCGTCGGCCAGCGACATCGGCAGGTCTGCGTAGCGCTGCATCAGGGCCGCGATCGCGGCAGCATCCCGCTCGATGCCTACGCCGATGCGAAATACGCCCTGTGCCAGCTTGTTCAGCACCCGCGTTGGCGACACCCCGGCACGCGCCAGAAGAAAGCAGCTTTCAGCCAGCACAGGCTCGCAGGTCGTCACGGGCGCAACGAATGAAGCGAACTGGCTGACGGCCCAGGCGTGAAAGCGGTCCGTGGGACAGAAATAGGCAACGAGAGGCCCGGTATCAAGTAAAACGCCACGTTGCATGCTGTTAGCGGCCGAAGCCGTCCAGATGCGATGGATTGACCGAGTAATCCGGCGGAGTCGGCTCCGCCACGCCGCAACAATCCTGCATCAGGTCATGCAGCGAAGCCGGGGGTGGCACGGCCGACGGCGCGTCGGGCTGATCCAGCACCCGGCGCAGACCGTCCTCGACCAGGTCCTTCAATTTGCGACCGCGCAAGGCCGCCTCCGCCTTGGCGCGACGGAACAGTTCATCGGAGAGATCAATGGTCGTTCGCATAAACGCATTAAAGCATAAATATGCAAAACCTGGCAAGGCGGAACAAAAAGTCGGCGGTGGCGCTACGGCGACCCTGCTGCGACAGGGGAAACCGCACATTGGCTATCGAATCCCCGGCGGGGTATATTCTCCGGTTCCCCCAACATCGCAGCATGGATCATGGAATTCATAAAGATTCGCGGCGCGCGAACGCACAATCTCAAGAACATCAACCTCGACCTGCCGCGCAACCGCCTGACCGTGATCACCGGCCTGTCCGGCTCGGGCAAGTCCTCGCTGGCCTTCGACACCCTCTACGCCGAGGGCCAGCGCCGCTATGTCGAATCGCTCTCGGCCTACGCCCGGCAGTTCCTGCAACTGATGGAAAAGCCCGACGTGGACCTGATCGAGGGCCTCTCGCCGGCGATCTCGATCGAGCAGAAGGCCACCAGCCACAACCCGCGCTCCACGGTCGGCACCGTCACCGAGATCCACGACTACCTGCGCCTGCTCTATGCCCGCGCCGGCACG
>CAZGQB010000102.1:0-7057 GCA_964527055.1 uncultured Sulfuritalea sp. | reverse complement strand
TCCATGATCACGTACTGGGGCGGCCAGTAGGAACCGGCGATCGCGTACTTGTCGTCGTAGCCCTTGAACTTCGAGGTATCGACCGAGCGGGCATCGAAACCGATCTTCAGTTCGGCCACGACCGCGGGCTTCTCCATCCACAGGTCGATCAGGCTCAGGCGACCGTCGCGGCCGATCACATACACGTAGCGGCCGGACTTCGACAGGCGCGAGATATGCACCGCGTAGCCGGTCTTGACGATGCTGCGGATATCCTTGGTGTCGCCGTCGATCAGGGCCACTTCGCCGGTATCGCGCAGGGTGACCGAGAACATGTTCTTGAGGTTAAACTTGTTCATCTGCTTGGTCGGGCGATCCTTGACCGGAATGATGACCTTCCATGAATCCATGGTTTCCTTGAAGCTGTACTCGGGCGGCACGTCCGGCGTGTTCTGGATGTACTTCGACATCAGCGCGATTTCTTCCTTGGTCAGGATGTCATCGAAGTTCACCATGCCGCCGTCGGTACCGTAGGCGATGATCTTCTCAAGGCGGGCCTGGCCCAGCTTGAGGGTGCCGCCTTCGGTCTTCGCACCCGCCTTGTCGGTCTTGGTCCAGTGCGGTTCGAGATTCTTGCCGGTGGCGCCCTTGCGCAGCACCCCGTGGCAGCCCGCACAGCGCTCGAAGTAAATCTTCTTCGCCGCCTCTTTCTCGGCGGCGGTCATGGCAGGCGCAGCGTCTTGCGCAAAGGCACTACCCATGGCGCCGGCAATTGCAGACACAGCAAACATTCCGAGTAACTTCCTTTTCATCCTTCTCTCCTTTTGAGTGAATTCCGCATAAAGCATACATCGTCCGCAGCCATAACCCTGTCGCCGCGATGGTCGCCAGAATGCTCGCTCGACCTCCCTTGAACCTTGACACACATCAAGTTTGAAGGCGATACCCCAAGCAGTCAAGGCCTTGTTTTGTTTTGACGCGCCCATCGACCAAAAGGCCACCGCGACCCGGCCTTCTCCCCTGATAACGGTACGGGCTTTGCTATACTCCGCCCCGTTCGTGGTGCCCGCGCATGGTTTTCATGCCGGGTGAAACGGGAAGCCGGTGAGGGCCTTCAAAAGGTCCGATTCCGGCGCTGCCCCCGCAACGGTAAGGAAGTGCGGGTTCATCGATACGCCACTGGGTCACCCCCGGGAAGGCGATGAACCAAGACTTCCAAGCCCGGAGACCGGCCATGGACAAACCAGCGAATGCGTTGCGGGGTTGCGGCGTGCCGGGGGTTTGTGTCCTCCCCGTCCATCACCCTCACCTCCCAAACATTCAATTGCCACCTTCCGGCTGCGGGGACGCTCGCCGGGGTTTCGGGAGTTTCTTTCATGGTTCGTCGTTTCCTCACCGCCACCTGCGCGGCTGCCGTCTTTTTTGCTTTTCCCTCCCATGCACAGCAAGTGGCTTCGGCTGCTGACGATGGTGCAATTATCGTCACCGCAAATCGTTTCCGGTCCTCCGCCATAGACCAGCCGATTGCCGTCCAGATCATAACTGCCGACGAAATCCGTGACAGCTCGGCAACCACGGTAGCCGAGGTACTCAACAAACTCGGTGGTGTCCACACCCGCATAAGCTTCATCGGCGTACCCGACACACCGCTTGACCTGCGCGGCTTCGGCATGACAGGCAACGAGAATACCCTTGTTTTAATAAACGGCCAGCGCATCTCGGAGAACGAACAGGTGGCACCGCGTCTGTCCGCCATCCCGATCAACGCCATTGAGCGTATCGAGATTCTGCGCGGAGCCGGTGCGGTCCTGTATGGCAGCGGGGCAACCGGCGGTACCATCAACATCATTACTCGTGCGGCAACCGGTACCCAGCCCTCTGGCAGTGCTTCTGCGACGACCGGCAGCCACAGTCTGCGTGATTTGCGCGGCAGTGCCGAGGCCGGCAGCGGCGGCTGGGGTTTCAGGGTTAACGGTCAGCATACCGAGACGGACAATTACCGAAAGAACAACCGTGCAGAACAGGATGCTGCCAGCGGAGAGCTGCGCTACGGTGAGCGTGACGACTTCATCGCGTTGAATCTGGGAGGTGACAGCCAAAAGGCCCGCCTGCCGGGCCCTCGCAGTGAAGTCCAGCTGAAAACCGCACCCCGCGAAACGGCCACGCCCAACGACTACATGAATACCCGCAGCCAGATAGCCTCGCTGCGCGGCGAGAAGCGATTCGACGAATTCACGCTGGCGATGGACGTCGGTCATCGTGAAAAGACCGTGCGCTTCTTCAGCGACTTCGGCTTCGGGTTCACCAGCAAGCAGGACACCGAGGTAAAAGTCGACAGCATCTCTCCCCGCCTGCAGTGGTCCGCACCAATCGGCGGCCTGCAGAACCGCCTCACTGTCGGTTTCGACTGGAGTGAATGGACCTATACGAACGATTGGCTCAATTCTTTCGGCAACCGGGACGAAAAAGGAAAGCAACGCAACCGCGCCGTGTATTTTCGGGATGAACTGGCCCTCCGGCCGGGCACACGCGTAACCATCGGAGCCCGTCGCGAGCATGTGGACCAGAGCCAAGAGGAATATCTGACACCAATTCCAAAGACCTCGGTCAGTCACAAACTGTCAGCTTATGAGCTGGCCCTGCAACAGAATCTGGGACAAGGTCTTTTCGCTTACGGACGCCTGGGAAAAAGCTACCGGGTAGGCAACATCGACGACAATCGCTGCTTTTTCCCGCCCTGCAATCCCTTGCTGAAGCCCCAACGTTCGCATGAGCAGGAACTCGGTCTGCAATGGCACGACAAGCGCTCCAGCTTCCGCATCAGCCTGTTCGACGTCGATCTCGATGACGAAATCCATTTCAATGCAATCACCTTCACCAACATGAACCTCTCCCCAACCGAGCGCCGCGGACTGGAACTCGAGGGCAAAGTATTGCTAGGCGAGACCGTGGACATTTCGGGCCGATATGCTCATACCACCGCACGTTTCCGTTCGGGAATCTATCTAGGTAATGATGTATCCGGCAATGACGTGCCATTGGTCCCGGAGGAAAGGATCAGTCTGATTCTGGGCTGGCAACCACTGTCGGCGACGCGCCTGTCTGCCACGGTCTATTACGTAGGCAGCCAGCGCTACGACAACGACCAGGTAAATCGCTTCCGCTCGATGCCTGACTACACAATTACCGATATCAAGGTAAGCCACGAGATCGGCCCATGGAGACTGGCCGCAGGGATCAACAACCTATTCGACAAGGAATATTATTCCTATGGAATCGTTAATGGAACATTCACGTCGTTCAACGCCTACCCGGAAGACCGCCGAAACGGCTATGTGAGTGCCGAGTATCGCTGGTAATTCAAGCCCCATGCCCACCCGCCGCCGCGCCCTGCTTGTCCTTGCCGCCCTGGCCGGGCTGGCAGTGCTGAGTCTGATCGTAGCGTTGGCGGCGGGCAGCATGGCGGTCTCGCTCAGCGATGTCGTCCGCGCCATTGGCGGCAGCGGCGACGGCCTCGCGGTCGAGGTCATCCGCGGCCTGCGCCTGCCCCGCGCGCTGGCGGCCTTTGCCTGCGGCGGCCTGCTGGCGCTGGCCGGTGCGCTGATGCAGGTGTTGTTGCGCAATCCGCTGGCCGATCCCTACGTGCTGGGGATTTCGGGTGGGGCGGCGGTCGGTGCCCTGTCGGCCATGCTGGCCGGCCTGGCATTGGCTTTCATCAACCTGTTCGCCTTCGCCGGCGCCTTCACCGCGATGCTGGTGGTCTTCGGCCTGGCCCACGGCGACAGCAGCTGGACCCGCACCCGCCTCTTGCTGACCGGGGTCATCGTCGCCTCCGGCTGCGGCGCAGTGGTGGCACTGATCATGACGATTGCACCGGAAGATGAATTGCGCGGTATGCTGTTCTGGCTCATGGGCGACCTGGGGCATTCCAGCAGCCCGTGGCCGGCCCTGGCGGTGCTGGCGCTGGGATTGCTTGCCATGCTGCCGTTCAGTCGCGAACTGAATTTGCTGTCGCGCGGCGACACGCTCGCCCGCGCACTTGGCGTCTCGGTCGACCGGGTCAAGTTCGGCATCTACGTACTGGCATCACTGCTCACCGCCGTGGCAGTGACCACGGCGGGAAGCATCGGCTTCATCGGCCTCGTGGTGCCGCACCTGGTCCGATTGGCGATGATCCGGCTCGGCTGGGGCAACGATCAGCGCCTGCTGCTGCCGGCCTCCGTACTCTTCGGCGGCAGCCTGCTGGTGCTGGCCGACACGCTGGCGCGCACCGTGATCGCCCCCCAGCAGCTGCCCGTCGGCGTGCTGACCGCATTGCTCGGCGTCCCGGTATTCCTGTTCCTGCTCGGGCGCCAGCCGCATGAGCAACGCTGAGGCGGCCATGAATTCAGCCTTGCTGGAGGCGAGGCGGCTGGACGTCGACATCGGCATCCACCGCATCTGCCGCGCCCTCGACTGGCGCGTCGAAGCCGGCGAATCGTGGGCCATTCTTGGCCGCAACGGCGTCGGCAAATCGACCCTGCTCGCCACCCTGGCCGGATTTCTGGCGCCGCACGGCGGTCATTTGAGCATCGCCGGCCTGGCCTTGCCGAACCCCATTCCGGGCGCGGATTTAAGGGCCATGGCCCGCATCCGCGGCTACCTGTCGCAGCACCAGTTCGATCCCTTCGCCTCCACCGTCATGGAGACGGTGCTTGTAGGCCGCCATCCCCACCTCGGCCGCTGGGACTGGGAATCGGCCGCCGACCGCCGCATCGCCGAAGCTGCGCTGGCGGAACTCGACCTCGACGGCTTCGCCGAGCGCGAAGTGCAAACGCTGTCGGGCGGCGAGCGCCAGCGCCTGGCCGTGGCGCAGTTGCTGACCCAGGAACCGCGACTGTTCCTGCTCGACGAGCCGCTGACCCATCTCGATCTATCGCATCAGGTGGCAGTTATGGACATGTTCGCCCGGCGCGCCGCACACGATGCCGCCATCGTCGCTGTCCTGCATGACCCGGGTTTCGCCGCCCGCTACTGCGGTCGGGCCCTGCTGCTGTTCGGCGACGGCGAATGGCTGGCCGGACCGGCCGCCGAAGTAATCAACGCGACGAACCTGACGCGACTCTACGGCCATCCCCTGCGCGAGCTTTGCGCTGATGGACACCGCTGGTTTGTTCCCTGCTGACCGGGGTTCGCCGGGCACGCCGGTGCCTCACGGCCCCCGTCAACGGCAAAGTGAGTGCAATCCAGGAGCTGAATCCGCTCCTGCCGCCGGGGGTCGGCAAGCGCCGCGATTTCCGGCACCCGTCCGGCAAGTGACAAAATACCCTGACGCGCACCGCGTCTTTCGATAGAGTAGAGACTGTCGGCCGACGGTCGATGAACAGACGCACGGGGAAACAAGCGATGCCCAACACAGCCAAACCACTCAGCGAAAAAGCCCTGCTGGCCATGCCCGCCAGTTCCTACATGAACGCGGCGCAGCTGCGCTTCTTCCGCGACCTGCTGTCCAAGCAGCGCCAGGATCTGCTCGACAACGCAACCATGACCATCGACCACCTGCGCGACGGCGAGGCCGAAGCCGACCCCAATGACCGCGCCACCATCGAAGAGGAACACTCGCTCGAACTGCGCATCCGCGACCGCGAGCGCAAGATGCTGCCGCGGGTGGACGCCGCCCTGAAGCGCATCGACGACGGCCGCTACGGCTACTGCGAAGACACCGGCGAACCGATCGGCCTGCGTCGTCTGCTGGCGCGACCGACCACGGTGTATTCGATCGAGGCGCAGGAACGCCACGAGTCGCGGCAGAGGATCCAGGGAAAGTAGCCGGGCGCCGCTAGCCAGGCGACAGGAGAGCAGCCATGGCCGACACCGCGGCTCGCAAACGCAAGACGCCCGCAACGAAGCGTGCGCTCGTAAAGCGGGCGCCGCCGCCCCTGCCCGAACCACCCGATACGGGGATGGTCGACCAGATGCGGACCATGGCCGGCAGGGTGCTCGACATCGGGGCGGCGACGGTCGGCGCCGCCAAAACGCTGCACACGGCCACCGAGGTCGCCAGGGCGCTGCGCAAGGGCAAGCCGATGGAAGCCGCGGCCGATGTGCTCAAGGCCATCATGCCGGGATTGTCGGAACCCGGCGTCTGGATCCGGACCGGTGCGGCGCTGCGGCGCATGCGCAAGGCTGCCGGCCTGACCGTCACCGAAGTCGGGACGGCGATCAACCTCAAGGATCCGTCCCTGATCGAAGCCTGGGAAAACGGCCGCATTGCGGTTCCGTTCGAACTGATCCTGCGCCTGGCGGCGGTGCTCGGCCGCAACGACCCGATCGGCTTCGTCATGAAGTTCACCCGCAGCTCCAATCCGGACCTGTGGCGCAGCCTCGAAGCGCTCGGCGTCGGCAAGCTGCTGATCCAGTCGGCGCGCGAACGCGAGTTCGCCAATATCTACCGCGCCGACGACGAGGCGCGCGGCCTCAGCGACGAGGAATTCGCCGCGGTGCTGACCTTCACCCGTGCGGCATTCGAAATGGCCATGGCGTTTCGCAAGCGCGAATCGGCACAGGCGAAAGGTCGCAAGCCGACGGCGCAGTAGTCGCGCCCCCGATACGCGGACACACTGGGGTCTGCTCTCATCCAGTCGGCGGATCGCCTGAATGAGAACCGACCCTAGTCGATGGCGTGGCCGCTGGCCGGCTGAAACACGCCGGCGTTTGCCTTCGCCTGCGCGACGGCCTGGTCGCGCGTCAGGTGCGCCATCAAAGGCTGCGGCTCGTCGCGGCGACCCCACTGGTCGAAATACACCAGGTCTTCGATCGGCAGTCGCGGCAGCCAGCCGGCGGCTTCGAGTTCCGGTTTGGCATGGAAGCGGCTGACATAGCCGACGCAAAGATAGGCGATCGGCGTAATGCCCCTGGGGATGGCCAGCGCCTGCTGCAAGGCAGCCTGGATGAAGATGCTCACCCAACCCACGCCCAGGCCTTCGGCGCGCGCCGCCAGCCAGAGGTTTTGCACCGCGCAGACGCTGCTGTAGAGGTCCATCGTCTTCAGGTGGGTTCGCCCGACCACCACCGGCCCGGTGCGCTGGCGGTCGCAGGT
>CAZGQB010000101.1:0-7124 GCA_964527055.1 uncultured Sulfuritalea sp. | reverse complement strand
GTGCCGTACTTGGGCAGGCCCTGGCCGGTTACGGGGTGGTCGGCGAGGACCTTCTTGGCGGCCACGGTGGCGGCCATGAAGCCCTTGAAGTCCTTGATGCCGGATACGCCGAGGGTGCCGCGCACGGCGACGGCCTTGAGGTTCTTCGAGCCCATCACGGTGCCGACGCCGGAGCGTCCGGCGGCGCGATGCAGGTCGTTGACCACGCAGGCGTAGAGCACGCCGTTCTCGCCGGCGCGGCCGATCGAGGAGACGCGAACCTGCGGGTCCTGATGCGTCTTCTTGATGATCTCTTCGGTGTCCCAGGTGGTCTTGCCCCAGAGGTGGGATGCATCCTTCAGCTCGGCCTTGTCGTTCTCGATCGAGAGATAAACCGGCTTGGGCGACTTGCCCTCGAAAATGATCATGTCCCAGCCGGCCATCTTGAGCTCGGCGCCGAAGTAGCCGCCGGAGTTCGAGCAGGCGATGGCGCCGGTGAGCGGGCCCTTGGTGATGATCGAATAGCGTCCGCCGGTGGAAGCCATGGTGCCGGTCAGCGGCCCGGTCGCCATGATCATCTTGTTCGCCGCGGACAGCGGATCGACCTTGGGGTCGACTTCCTCGACGAAGTACTTGGTGGCCAGCCCGCGCTGGCCGAGGTATTGCTGAGCCCACTCCATGTTGAGGGGTTCCGATTTGCAGCTGCCCTTGCTCAGGTCAACGCGGAGGATTTTGCGTGCCCATCCCATGTCAGTCTCCTTAAGCGCTGGCGCGCGGTTGTGTGTCGGTCCTGCCAGCCCACTGGCGCATCTTGTCGAGCCCGGTCCAGTCGGCATCGACGTAGGTGATGGCGCCGGTCGGGCAGGCGCTGGCGCAGGCCGGATCGCCGCCGCAGAGGTCGCATTTCTGCACCTTGCCGGAGTCGGCGACGTAATTGACCGTGCCGAACGGACAGGCGATGGTGCACACCTTGCAGCCGACGCAGACATCCTCGTGCACCACCTTGGCGCCGGTCGCCGCATCGATGCGGATGGCATCGACCGGGCAGGCCATCATGCACCAGGCGTCGGCGCATTGCGTGCAGGTGTAGGGCACCTTGCGCCCCTCGTGCTCGAAGGCGAAAACCTTGATCCGCGATTTCGAGAGATTGAACATCCCGTAGTTCTCGTACGAACAGGCCATCTCGCATTGCAGGCAGCCTGTGCATTTATTGGGGTCGATGTGCAGCGATTTCTGCATGATGCCTCCTCATTAAGCCATTGCCGAAATATGCGAATGGGCGCCTATTCTAAGTCGCGGAAAAACTTGACATGGAATCTTTTGATGCTGCACTGCGATATGGGAAGCGCCGGACCCCTACCCCAACAAAAACTCGCGCAGCGGCGCCACTTGTTCGGCGGACATAAGCATCGGCGCATGGCCGACCCCGGGCACTTCGACCAGCTTCGCGCGCGGCCCGCGCCCGGCCATCTGCAACGCCGTCGCGTGCGTCAGCAAGTCGGAACTTTCCCCGCGCAACAACAGGGTCGGGCAGGCGATGCCGTCATACAGCGGCCACATTTCGACATCCTTGCCCTCGCCCGCCGCCTGCAAGTCGCGGAAACCATGGGCGATGCCCGGATCGTAGGCGAACTCGATCTTGCCGTCGGCGGCGGTGCGCGTCACATGCACCGTCAGATGCCGCCATTGCGCATCGGAGAAGCTGCCGAAGGTGGCCGAAACCAGGCGCACGTAGGCTTCCGCCTGGCCGATGGTGTCGAAGCGCGGCGCGCTGCCGAGATAGGTACCGATGCGCGCCAGCGACGCCGCGGTGATCACCGGACCGACGTCGTTGAGCACCAGCCGGCGGATCGGCGTTTCGGGCTGGATCGCCAGCGCCATGCCGATCAGGCCGCCCATCGAGGTGCCGACCCAGTCGACGCTTTCGACATCCAGTTTCGCCAGCAGGTTGGTCATGTCGGCGCAGTACTGCGGTATGCCGTAGTAGGACTTGTCGCGCAACCAGTCGCTGTGCCCGCGCCCGACCACGTCGGGGCAGACCACGCGGTAGTCGGCGGCCAGCGACTGCGCCAGGAAATCGAAGTCGCGCGAACAGCGGGTCAGGCCATGGACGCACACCAGCACCTCCGGGTTGGCCGGGTCACCCCACTCGACATAAGCCATGTGATGAAAGCCGGCCGCACTCAGGCACTTCACTTTTCCTTCACGCATTTCCATATTCACATTCCCAATTTTGCGGGCAGAGCCCGCCATTCATGGTCACCCCCTTTCCCGGAAAGGGGGCCGGGGGGATAGCTAACCTGTCTTGCAGATTGCCTTGATGGCCGGTTCGGCCATCAAGGCAATCTGCTCGCGCAGTTCGAGGATGCGCTCTTCCCAGTAGCGATTGGTGGCGAACCACGGAAACGCCGCGGGGAAGGCCGGATCATTCCAGCGCTGCGCCAGCCAGGCCGAATGATGCATCAGGCGCAGCGTGCGCAGGGCTTCGACCAGGTGCAGTTCGCGGTCGTCGAACTCGCGGAAGACCTCGTACCCGGCCAGCACATGGCCGAACTGGCGTCCCATCTCCTCGCCGTCCCCGGAAAGCAGCATCCACAGGTCCTGGATCGCCGGGCCCATGCGGGCATCGTCGAAGTCGACGAAGTGCGGCCCGTCCGGCGTCCACAGCACATTGCCGGCATGGCAGTCGCCGTGGAGCCGCAGTTGCCGCGGGGCGCCGGCGCGCTCGAAGCAGTGGCGCACGCCCTCCAGCGCCTGGTCGGCGACGCCCCGCCAGACCGGTTCCAGGTCCGGCGGGATGATCCGCGCGGCCAGCAGCCATTCGCGCGAGGCCGAGCCGAACGTTGCGATATCGAGGGTTTCGCGCGCGGCGAAGGGCGCACGCGCCCCGACGTTGTGGATGCGTGCCATCAGGCGCCCCATCCATTCCAGGATCGCCGGCTCGCCAAATTCGGGTGCGCGGCCGCCCTGCCGGGGAAATACCGCGAAGCGGAAGCCGCCGTGGCTGAACAGGGTCTTTCCGCCCAGCACCAGGGGCGTCACCACCGGCAGTTCGTCCGCTGCCATCGCCGCCGTGAACGCATGTTCCTCGGCGATCTGCGCGTCACTCCAGCGTCCCGGCCGGTAGAACTTGGCGACCAGCGGCGCGCCGCCGTCGATGCCGATCTGCCAGACGCGGTTTTCGTAGCTGTTGAGTGCCATCAGGGCGCCGTCGCAGCGGTAGCCGAGGCTTTCCACCGCATCGAGGATGCGTTCCGGGATCAGGCCCGCGAACGGAAGGGAAAAGTCGGCGCTCATGGCACGGCGATTATCTCCCGGACGCGTGCCAATAGCGCCGCCGCTCGGCACGCTCGTGCCGGAAACCGATGTCCGCAGCGGAAAGCCGGATGCCGACCGCACCGTCGGCGTCGGTGCGATGCAGCCGAGCCCCGCTTTGCCGGTAGCGCTCGACGACGTCCTCCTTCGGGTGGCCGAAGCGGTTGCGATAACCGACCGGAAAGATCACCTCCCGGGCTGCCACCGCGTCGATGAATCCGGGCGTCGACGAGGTCTTGCTGCCGTGATGCGGCGCCGTCATCACGGTGGCAGGCAACCTCTCCCGATGCCGGTCGAGCAGCGCGGCCTCGGACAACGCCTCGATGTCCGACGTCAGAAGCATCGCCTTGCCGCCGGCCGTGACGCGCAGCACGCAACTGAGGTCGTTGGTCTTGCGCGACAGCGGCTCGACGCCCGGATGCAGCATCTCGAAGCGCACGCCGTCCCAGTCCCAGGCATCGCCGTCGCGGCACGCCTCGTGCGGCACCGGCTGCGCCGACAGGGCATGTTCGAAGGGCAGCGAGGTTTTCAGGAGGGCCACCGGCAGCGCCGCCAGCACCGAAGCCGCACCGCCCTCGTGGTCCTTGTCGGCATGGCTGATGACCATGGCATCGAGGCGGCGCACCCCCATCGCCCGCAGGTAGGGCGCGATGATGCGGTTGCCGCTGTCGGCATCGGCCGAAAACGCCGGCCCCGCATCGAACAGCAGGTCATGGCCGGCCGTCTGCACGTGTATGGACAGGCCCTGGCCGACGTCGAGCACGGTGATCGCGGCGGTGCCGGGCTCGGGGCGCGGCGGCAACACCGTCAGCAGCGGCAGGAAGGCCAGCACCCCGAGCCAGCGCGATGGAAAGCCGCGCGGCAGCAGCAGCCAGAGGCCGCCGGCCAGCGCCAGCAGCACCGCCCAGGCCGGCGGTGCCGCCTGCTGCCACATCGCCAGCTGCAGGCCGGCCAGCCAGTCGATGAAAACCATCAGCCAGGCCGTGAAGAAATGCGCCAGCGCCAGCAACGGATCCAGCAGCGGCAGGCTGCCCAGCAGCGCCAGCGGCGCGATGACGAAACTGACCAGCGGAATCGCCAGCGCATTGGCCAGCGGCGAAACCAGGGAAAACTGCTGGAACAGCGCCAGCAGCGCCGGCAGCATGCCCAGCGTCACGGCCCACTGCGCGCGGCCCCATTCCAGCAGCCAATGCACCGGCCCCAGCCGCCCGCTGCCGATATGGAACAGCAGTGCCACCGCACCGAAGGACAGCCAGAAGCCGGCCGCCAGCACCGCCCACGGGTCGAGCAGCAACACCAGCAACAGCGCCGGCGACAGCACGCGCGAACCGGAAATCTCGCGCGCGGAGAGGCGCGCGGCGGCGACCACGGCAAGCATGTAGAGCGTGCGTTGCGCCGGCACCGCGAAGCCGGCCAGCAGGCAATAACCGAAGGCTGCCAGAAATCCGCCCATGGCGGCCGCATGCTGGGCCGGCAGGCGCAAGGGCAGATTCGCCGAACGCCGCCACAGCCAGTTGATCAGCGCATAGGCGAGGCCCGCCAGCATGGTCACGTGCAGGCCGGAAATGCTCATCAGATGGGTGATGCCGGTACGGGCGAAGGTCTGCCAGAGTCCGGGATCGATCGCTTGCTGGTCGCCGACGGCGAGCGCGATCAGGATCCCCGCATACGGCGCGTCGGGCAGCACGGCGCGAAAGCGGTCGCGGACGTTTTCGCGCAGCATCTCCACCGCGTAACCGGGACGCCAGACCCGCGCCTCGATGCGCGCGGCGCTGGCGGGACGCACGTAACCGGTGGCGCGGATGCCGCGTTCGAAGAGCCACGCCTCGTAATCGAAACCGTGGGGATTCAGATTGCCGTGCGGGCGCTTGAGGCGCACCGTGAAGCGCCAGCGCTCGCCGGCACGCACGGGAACCAGCGGCGAGGCCTCATCGTCGGCGTCGTCGCGGCCGCGATACCAGGCCAGAGAGATGCGCGGCGGCACACCGGCCACCGCCTGCTCCACGTCGAACTCGAAGCGCACGCCGCGTTCCAGCGCATGCGGCAGGCCGGCGACCACGCCGGTCAGCTCCATGTCGCGGCCTTCCAGCGCGGCAGGCAAGTCGTCGGCCAGGCGCAACTGCGCGAACGTCGCCGCCCAGGCGAAGCCGAGAGACGCCGCAGCAACAATCAGCAGCGCGGGTGCCGCAAATCGCCGTATCGCCGGCGCCGACTGTTCGCGAACTGCCGACTCCGCCTTCAGCAGATGACGGTGCAAGACGAGCAGCAACACCGCCGCGCCGGTCAAGGCGGCCAGCCACGGCAGGCCGCGCAGACCCGCCTGCTGCTGCAACAACCAGATGCCGGAGGCGAAGGCCGCAACGAAAAGGCGCATGCTCCGATTAGACCATGCGCCGGACATCGGCCGCAGCCGATGCCGATGGATCAGTCGTGCAGGGCGGCGCTGATTTCGGCGAAGTTCTGGGGAATTTCCTGGGTTTCCACCGGCTCGCCGAGTTGCAGGGAAATCTGCGAGCAGGACAGCAGGCCGCGCAGGACCTGGTGCCCCGTGGCGTCCTCGTCGACCACGGCGGCATGACGCCGCCCGCTGGCCTTCAGCGTCGCCACGACATGGCCGACATGGGCGTGCAGCACGTCGTCCATGCTGATCACTTCGAGCCGGCCGGCCGGCGTCATAATGTCGCGCACCAGCGCGTCGGCGCGGGAAATGCCGCGCGCCGCGATGCATTGCAGCGTCTTCTCGCCGATCAGGTCGTTCGAGGTGACGATGCCGACCACGACGTTCTCGACGTCGACCGCCAGCAGCAGATGCACCTTGCGCCGTCGCATCACGCGTGCCGCGGTATCGACGCTGACGTCGGGATCGATGGTGAAGGCCGTGACCTTCCTGAAATCGGTCATCACCGACACCGCCGGATCGTCGAGCGTGACGCGCGGCGGCAGGTCCTGGCAGGGAACGTGGAAGCTGGTCTGGGGCTGCAAGGGACGGCGTGGCAGCAGGGAATACTGGCGCATGATGTTTCCTCCTCGTTGTGTCTCGGGTCCGCCTCCGGGTACGGATTGCGACCATTCTTCGCCTCGAAAGTGCCGGCCGTCAAAACCATTTTATTGATACGCCCATTTATTCCATACGGTTAATGCGGTGCAACACAGGTTTGCCGCACCCTGCAAAGCCAAGGCGGGCGGAGGGCTGCGGCCGGACGGGAAGCCACCCGGCACGGGCAGGAATGTTGCAGGTCCGCTTGAGCGATAATCGTCCCAAACCATCAGGAGCCGCCATGAACTTCGCCATACCCCCGCCGCCCCGGGCCGCCGTTCCCGTCGCCGGCAGCAGCGACGGTTTCCCGGTGCGGCGCATCTATTGCGTCGGCCGCAACTACGCGGCGCATGCGCGCGAGATGGGCTCCGACCCGGACCGCGAGCCGCCGTTCTTCTTCTGCAAGCCGGCCGATGCCGTGGTGCCGGTACTGCCGGGCATCACCACGGACGTCGCCTACCCGCCGCAAACCGCCAACTGCCACCATGAAATCGAACTCGTGGTGGCGATCGGCCAGGGCGGCCGCGACATCGCGATCGATGCCGCCAACGCGCACGTCTGGGGCTATGCCGCAGGCCTCGACATGACCCGCCGCGACCTGCAGTTCGCCCTGCGCGACAAGGGCCGGCCCTGGGAGCTGGGCAAGGCCTTCGACCAGTCGGCCCCGATTACCCCCATCGTCCCCGCCGCCCGCTGCGGACACCCGACCGCCGGCCGTGTCTGGCTCGAGGTAAACGGCAAACTGAAACAGGAAGGCGACCTCGCCGACCTGATCTGGTCGGTGCCGGAAACC